>JBOGLB010000057.1:0-3454 GCA_050745965.1 Terriglobales bacterium
CCGGAGTCAGGTGGAATTTTATACTTGAAGAACGTCGCCGTCTCTCGCGACCATTTCGTAGAGCACGGGATTAACGAAGAACCCGATAAACAACCTTGACACCAATCCGGCAACAATCACGATGGCGAATGGACGCTGAGTATCGGATCCAATGCCGGTCGAGAGTGCCGCCGGAAGGAGGCCGAGGCAAGCAACCAGCGCCGTCATCATGATGGGGCGAAGCCGTAGCAGGGAGGCTTCGCGCGTCGCCGTTCGTATGTCTCTTCCCTCGAGGCGAAGCTTGTTGATGTAGGAAACAAGAATGACCGCAGTTTCAACCGAAACGCCAAGTAGGGCTAAAAGCCCCAACACGGAAGAAACGCTGAACGGGGTATGGGTAAGTTTCAACGCACACAATGCCCCAACCGGTTCCGTCATAATTACCCCAAGAGCGATGGTCACGGGGAATTTGAAGTTACCGTATAGCGCTAACAAGATCATGAAAATCAGCGCGATCGCCAGTGGCCCGATGATTGCTAGCTGAGATCTTGCGGCAACAAATTGGCTGTATTCCCCTCCCCATGCGAGGGTGTAGCCCTGGGGCAAGGTGACCGCTTTGTTTACGGCTGCTTGCCCATCTGCGACCGCTCTTGCCAGATCTCTTCCCTCGATGCTGTATTGAACGCCGATGTAGCGGGAATTATTTTCGCGATAAATAAATGACGCGCCGTTCCCTTGTTTAATCGAGGCGAGTTGCGAGAGCGGAATCTGTTGCCCGTCGGGCGTTCCAACCAGCAGATTGCCAATCTCTGTTCCATTGCTGCGGAATTGCGGCTGCATCCTGACTACAAGATCGAATAACTTTTCTCCCTGAATCACTTGCGTGACGGCCTGGCCACCAACAGCGGCTGAGATTACCGCTTCCACGTCGGCAACGTTAATTCCAAACCGAGCGATCTTGTCGCGATCCACGTCAATCAGTAGGTCCGGCTGTCCCAGTTCGCGAACTACCGTGAGCCCGGTAAAGCCTGGCACGCGGCTCAACGCGTTCTTGATTTGAATGGCTTTATCCTGAAGCACATTCAGATCTTCGCCGTAGATCTTTACGGCTAAGGAACTCTTTAATCCGGTGAGCGCTTCGTCTACTGCGTCTTCGGCCGGCTGCGTGTAGTTAAAAATAATTCCCGGGAAAGCAGTCAGCTTCTTATTGATTGATTCGATCAGCGCGTCTTTATTTGGGGTGTCGCCTCCCCAGGACTTGTCTTTGTATGGCTTTAGTCCAACATAGAATTCGCAATTAAAAAAGCCAGTATGATCCGTGCCGTCATCGGGACGCCCGAGCTCTGAGGCCACCACAGTGATCTGTGGATACGACATGAGGATGGCGCGAATCTGCGGAGCGATTTTGCTGGCCTCATCAAAAGAAATTGTGTAGGGCATTGTCGCCCGCACCCAGAGCGCGCCCTCGTCAAGATGCGGCATGAATTCGCCGCCAATAAACGGAACAAGACACAAGC
Organism: Terriglobales bacterium; assembly: GCA_050745965.1. GTDB lineage: Bacteria > Acidobacteriota > Terriglobia > Terriglobales > Acidobacteriaceae > PALSA-188. The sequence continues at coordinate 1,497 of JBOGLB010000057.1, forward strand.
TGGCGGCAAAAATCAAAGTCGAAATAATCATGACGAGTTTGGGACGGTCCAAAGCCCAATCCAACTGCTTCGCATATTGTTCTTTCATCCATTCATAGGGGCGGTTCCGTTTTTCGCGTACTCCTTCCTTGAACCAGTACGACGCAAGTACTGGAGTCAGGGTAAGGGTGAGGATGAGCGCGCCAACCAGCGCGAAGGACATGGTCTCGGCCATGGGGTGGAACAGTTTTCCGGCGGGACCGCTGAGTGCGTAGATCGGAAGGTATCCGGCAAGGATTACTGCCACCGAATAGAAAATGGGCCGGTCAACATCTTTGGCAGCGGCGATAATGACTTCATTCAGCGAATATTCCTGGCCTTCCCTGAGAGCCAATTCGCGATAAATGTTTTCCATCATCACAACGGTGCCGTCAATGACGATGCCAAAGTCAATCGCGCCAATGGAGAGAAGATTCGCCGCAACGTCATGCGCATGCAACACAATGAATGCGAATAAAAGCGAGAGCGGAATCGTGACCGCAACAATGATCGCAGCGCGGAAGCTGACTAGAAAGAAAATGAGCACGACAAGCACCAGCAACATGCCGCGCAGAAGATTGTTTTCGACGGTTTCGGTCGTGAGGGCTACGAGCTGGCTGCGATCGTAGAAGGGATGAATTTTCACGTCCGGAGGAAGAATGTGCTGATTCAGATCCGCAGTTTTAGCTTCGACGGCTTTCAGCACATTTTGAGTCTGGTCGCCGCGCAGCATCAGGATTACGCCTTCGACCGCGTCGTCATTTTTCTGAAAGCCGAACTCGCCCAGCCGCGGCGCATGCCCAATGACAACATCTCCAATGTCGCGCACCCGAATCGGCACGCCCTTGTTCTCTCCCACTACAACGTCGCCAACGTCCTCTGTGTTGCGGAGGAGTCCAATGCCGCGCACATAATAGAACTGGCCGCCCTGAGAGTAGAATCCCCCGCCTGCGTTCTCATTGTTAGCGGCCAATGCCGTAACCACTTGCGGAATGGTCAGGTGATACCCGTAAATGCGGGCAGGATCAAGCAGCACCTGATATTGCATGACCGTGCCGCCGAATCCTGAGTCGTCCGCCACTCCGGGAACCGATTTGTAGGCTCGCTCAATTACCCAATCTTCAATAGTCTTTAATTCCTGGGGACTGCGGTCCGGACTCTCTATTACGTAGCGATAAACCAGGCCGCTGGGACTGAATAGCGGAGCCATGCTCGGAGCGACGCCCGTCGGCAGGGTGGCCTGCGCAATCCGTTCGAAAACGATCTCTCGCGCAAAATAATCGTTGGTGCTGTCCTCAAAGGTCAGAATTAGGTCCGACAGGCCGTAGAGCGAGATCGAACGCATCACGATCATGTGCGGGATGCCGTTCATCTGGAGTTCGAGCGGAAGCGTCACCAGACGCTCGACTTCTTCCGCAGCGTGGTCAGGCCACTGAGTGATGAGTTCGACCTGAGGAGGAGCGAGGTCAGGATAGGCATCCACCGGCATTCGTCGAAACGAGAGAACTCCGCCTATTGTGACGAACAGGGTCAGGGTGAGAACCAGGAATCGCTGGCGGAGCGCGGCTTGGACGAGTCGGTGAATCATTCAAGTTGTTATGTTTTGTCTGAATCCGCCCTGTTACTAACAGCGCCCGGCATCGCCACAACCTAACGTTGCAGCGAATTCGCGAACTGGATGAAAAGACTTCCATTCCCGACAATCCGGTCGCCGGGCTTTACCCCGCTGGTGATTTGCGTTTGACCGCCAAGATTTTCACCCAGAGTTACGCCACGCCTTCCAAACTGGTTCGCGCCAACCTCGACATAAACAAATGGCTGGTTCTCGCTGTCGCGAAGCACAGCCGAATCGGGCAATGCAATCGCATCTTTGATAGTTCCTGCGTTTACCGTCGCCGTGACGTACATGTCTTTCTTGAGCTTCTAGCCAGGATTATTGG
>JBOGLB010000058.1:0-3569 GCA_050745965.1 Terriglobales bacterium
TTGACTTTGATCACAGCAAGGTCGGTCAGAGGATCAGTGCCGATTAACTTCGCGGGCAAAATTCTGCGATCACCCATGGTGACCCGAATATCCATCGAGCCATCCACTACGTGGTTGTTGGTAACGATGTAGCCATCGGGCGAGATAATGACGCCAGTGCCAATGCCGTGCTCGATGCGCTGCTGCGGCTGCATGCGTTGGCCGAAAAACGGTCCGAAAAATTGCTGCATGCCTTCCGGTAATTGGCCATCGTCCGCTACATTCTGCTTTGATTTTGAAGTTACCGCGACATTCACGATTGCGGGCGTGACTCGCGCTGCGACGGTTTCCATTGCACGGTCTAGCGCGAGCAATGGGCCGACGCTATTGTCGTCTAGTGCAGCGGCCGCCGGTGCAGGCGCTGCTGCTTTTGCTAGGGTTGACTTTAAAGTCGCGAATCCGGCCAGAGTCGCAACCGCGGCAATCGCGAGCACCGGAACTATCAACCGGCGCTTGATGCTTTTCTTTGTGTTTTCGTTCGAAGTGCTCATTTGTCTGTTCTCCTTGAGTAACTAATTGTTTAGTTTTATTAGTTTGAACTTTTTGCCGATCACACTGCGAATATCCTTCTTAAACTTTCTTTGCCGGAAGAGTGTTCTGGCTTGCTGTGTTGGGTTCGAAAACCGTCAACTGCCACACATGAACGGTCCAGAATTCTGGCGACTCGCCATCACCCCGAAATCGCGTTACGACCAACACGGTTCGTGTAACCAGAGCTTGGCGTGTCGTTGTCGAGTTCTTACTCCGCAAGGAAGATTCGTTTCTGCGGTTGCTCGGGAACTTCGCCTCTATCACGCTGTGACTAACAATGCTTTGATCTTCCCTTCCCGCGGGCGCGAAAATATGTTTCGTTTTGAACGAGGCCCTGTGAACTTGACCACGAGGAACAGGCGCAGGGACTGCCGGGACCTGAATCGAAGATTCGGGCGCCTTCCTCGCGAGGTCAAACTTTGCAACTGTCGAAGGCGCGCCATCTGTGAACCGCACAATATCCGGCACTCGCGGCAGGACTGCAAAACCTAAAAAGAAAGATGAGGCTAGCAGCAACGATACCGGTTTCCATGTACGCTTTGAGCGTTTGCGATTCCCATCCAGAATCTGCGCGACGCGGGCCGACGTTTGCCGCATGCGGCTGACCGCGGCCTGGGCCAGTGAAAATCCCCTTCGCACGAAACTTTTCTCTGCAACGGAGAGAAGCGACTGAGCATAGGCTCGCGGATTTCCGGTGTGAGCCAAAACTACGTCATCGCACGCCATTTCTCTTTCCAGGGAAATCCGTTTTTCAATCCACCATACTGCGGGATGGAAAAACAACACGGCATGGATAATCTTCTGCAAAAGATTGGTCCAGTCGTCCCATCGCCTGACATGAGCCAGTTCATGCAATAGCACTGGCCTGAGTTGCGACACGGACAAATCCTGCAATGCCCATGCAGGCAATATCACCAGTGGTTTGAAGAAGCCGATCGCGGTTGGCACGCTCAATTCATCCGAGATACGAAGCTCAACGCCTCTTCCGCAACGCAACTCCCCAAGTGTCTGCTGGAGAACCGGCTCCAGGCTGGCTGCGTCAATGCTCCGGCAATTGCGCCGCAGCGTGCGCAGTTTCACCATCCCGATGATTACTCGAAGCAACGCCACCGCCGCAAAGATACTCCACACAGCGAAAACAAACACCGCCCAAGAACTCGAAACCGTTATCAGCGAACCGGAAGGTCCCCCGTTCACGGCGTACCCGGCGCTCGACCGAATACGCCCGACCAAAGGCAATAGGGAAATTGCGAGCAGTGCGCTATATAAAACGGCGAACTTGGCGCCTGAACTGTGACGCCCCCATATCCGCAACCCCGCCCAGGCAAAGAATGCGATTGGAACTCCCCCCGCAATGCAAACAAGCATTCCATTCGCCAAGGTTTCAGCAACCACCACAAGGTGTGTGGGCGAGATCATGACCGCTCCCCTCCCCGCAGCAGGGCGCGAAGACGTTTCAGTTCTTCCGTATCAATGCTCTTGTCTTCCAGGATATTTAGAACCAGGAGTTCATGTGAATTTTTAAAGAAGCGGCTCATCAAGTGGCGGACTTCGGAGCGAGTCGCATCCTGGCGCTCGACAACAGGCATGTAAACATGCGCGCGGCCATCCTTAATATGACCGACGTATCCTTTTTTCTCCAGGATACGAATCGTGGTCAAGACGGAGTTATAGGCGAGTGGCCGTTTCTCAGGAAGAGATTCAACGACTTCCTGGACCGTAGCCTTTCCTTTTAGCCACAGCACGTCCATCAGCCTTAATTCAGCTTCCGTAAGCGTAGCTGACTTCCTGGGAGGCACTGGCATTCTCCTTCTTTCAATTCAGTTAGACGCACAAAGTTGCCAAAAGTAACTAATTAATTAGTAAGAAAGTGAGTTTATTTCTAAACGGTTAATTCTAAGGAAGTTAAGCGGGTGGAGGAGAGGAAGACGGCTCCAACAGGAGATCACCGCCTTTAAGCCGGCCTAAGAAAGCGTGCTGGCGAACCAGGCGTTCGTGCATGGTTGAAACTTCCTTCAAAGACAGTCTAAGACCCGGGAAAGCGATTTTAATCCATAGCAGGCACAGAACGAGGATTGAGAGCAACCTCAGTTGCGCCGCAGCGGTTACCAGATTCCTTGCTTCCTGTGCCCGTTCCGTGTCCGCGGTGGAATTAAGATCTTTCCCCAACCTCACCATCAAAGCCGCGTTCCTGTTGGCGCAGATCACATATTCAATAACAGCTCTCAGGCGCAGTCTCTGAATGTCCCTGAAAATTGAAGAGGGCAGATTTTCTCTGAGAAAGTCTTCTTCCGCGGGATCAATCAGGTTGTTGAACGCTAATACGTCGAGTGGTTCGATGAGGTCCTTGGAACTCGCGGCGGCAAGTCCGCTTGTCCGGCCCGCAGCCACACGATATAGCGCGAGTCCAAGTAAACCGGCCAGCAACGTGACCGCGATGACAACGATCAAATTCATCTGCGTAATAGTTGCAATAAGGCTTTGTTCCATGATTGCACATCCCAATTTGCCGGTTCCTGGTCCCCGGAGCTTTCCGTGTCAGGTTGGCGATGGAAAGCCCGCACCCACAAGACCATTGCGCCGAGATAAGCAGCGTTAGAGATCAGCGATAGCGTTTGCTGACTCGACATACCGGCCTGGAATCTGATGGTGTAAGTGATCAGATCCACGCCGGTGAATAATCCAAATCCAAAAGCAATCCACAAGGTCTGCCGCTTCCATTCCAATGCCAGGAGCGAGGATGATAGCGCCAGGAGCAGAAGCAATCCTGCCTGCACAATCTCCACGCTGCGCTCCATTCCGAACATCTGCCCTAAAAATTTGTAGGAGTCCGCGCCTGTGCTATAGGCTGCCACGAGAATTGCAGCAAATAAAAAGAAAACGCTCGCCCATCGCAAGATCGAAGGCCCAATTTGGCGGATTCCCTCGTAGGGACGAAATACGTCCGAAAATAATTCGCAAACTACTCCAATTTGAAGGATTGCTTCAATGGCTTGGAA
>JBOGLB010000059.1:0-3616 GCA_050745965.1 Terriglobales bacterium
AATTTATTGTGAGCGCGAGGGACAAAAGCGCATCCTGGTCGGAAAGCAGGGCCAGATGCTCAAACAGATTGGTACATCTGCCCGGTTGCAAATCAAAAAAATGGTCGGGAAGAAAGTGTTTCTTGAGCTGTTCGTAAAAGTACAGCCGGGCTGGCGCGACTCGCAGCGCTTCGTGGATGAGTTGGATTGGCGGCGGCAGTTGGAAAGCCTGGTTCCATCGGGCAGGGCGGAATGAATGGCGCCTTATATCTGTGCTTGATCTATCATGGATTCGGGAGTATTTCGAAGGTGATAAATGAGCGATGATGAACAGAGCAAGGCCGTGAATGAAGCTAAGACCCTGCCGCCCAACGATCCGTTGCTTCAGCTACGGGGGATGCTGAAGGATATCTTCGCTGAATTGGGTGGAGGCGAAGCGTATCTCTGCGGCGAGCGCGACAACTTTTATGAGCCCGAGGACACCAGATAAGCGGGGTTCCTTTAACCTACTCCTTCACTGATATTCCTAAAGTTTTCATTTTTCTGTACAGATGACTTCTTTCCAGGCCGAGCACTTCGGCGGTGCGGCTCACGTTTCCGTGATTTTCATCCAGTTTTTTCAAAATATAATCGCGTTCGTAGGCTGAACGGGCTTTATGCAGCGTCGAAAATTCCGCTCCTGCCGCGCGGCGAGTTCCGTCGCGATAGACAAGAGGCGGAAGATGCTTGCGCTCGAAGCGGGTCGTGGTTGGATTCATAATCACCGTACGTTCGATGACATTGCGCAGCTCTCTAACATTCCCCGGCCATGAGTAACCCACCAAAATATCAATCGCCTCTTCCGTGATTTCACGCGGACGGCGGCCATAAGCAGCGGAAAAGTCCTTGAGAAAATGACGTGCGAGTAACGGGATATCTTCCTTCCGCTCGCGCAGTGGAGGCACCGAAAATGGAATCACATTCAAGCGATAAAACAAGTCTTCCCGAAAGTTACCTTTCGAGATTTCTTCTTCCAAATCTTTATTTGTGGACGCAATCACGCGCACATCCACAGTGATTGGTTCTTCGCTGCCCAGTGGTGAAAACCGTTGTTCGTCGAGCGTGCGTAATAATTTCGATTGCGTCTTGAGACTCATGTCGCCGATTTCATCGAGGAATAAAGTACCGCCGTGCGCTCGTTGAAACTTTCCTTCTTTGTCATTATGAGCGGCCGGGAAAGAACCTTTGCGGTGGCCGAACAGTTCACTTTCGATAAGATCTTCGGGAATGGCGGCGCAGTTCACTTCCACAAACATTTAGTCTTTACGCAGGCTGTTCGCATGAATGGCGTTCGCGACCAGTTCCTTTCCCGTCCCTGATTCCCCATAGATAAGCACGCGTCCGTTGGTCGGAGCCATCAGTTGAATCTGCTGGCGAAGAGCCTTCATGGGAATGCTGTCGCCGGCGATAATGCTTTTTGGCGTGAGTTGTTTTTTGAGATCGCGATTTTCGTTTCGCAGATGGCGGGCATCAATCGCGTGTTTAATCAGGATTACGGTTTTGTCTATCGAGAGCGGCTTTTCAAGAAAGTCGTAAGCGCCGAGTTTGGTAGCGCGAACCGCTGTTTCAATCGTTCCATGCCCCGAGATCATAACGATTTCGGGCGCATTCTCCATTTCCCGGATTCTTTCCAGAGTTTCCAGGCCGTCCACGCCGGGCAGCCAGACATCCAGCAATACCAGATCGAATGCGCGCTTACGGAGAACTTCCAGGCATTGCTCTCCGCTCTCGGCGACTGAGACTTGATAGCCTTCATCTTCCAGCACGCCCTGGAGCGACTGTCGGATGGTGGATTCGTCGTCCACAATAAGAATTTTATGCATGTTGAAGCGCAGGGCCGGCGGCAATTGATTCCATTACAACTGGCAACTCAACAATGAAGCGGGAGCCGGACGGTTGGTTCTCCTCGACCCGTATCGAACCGTGATGATCTTCTACAATGCGGCTTACGATGGCGAGGCCAAGACCGGTTCCACGCTGTTTGGTCGAAAAGTAGGGGAGAAATAAACGCTCTTTCAGTTCACGAGTAACTCCATGTCCAGTATCGGAGATAACAATTTCAACTGCATCGCCAGTGGCGACCATCGCAGTGGAAATGCAAATCTCCCGCAATGGAGAGTTCAGCATGGCTTCGGCGGCGTTATCCACGAGATTAGCCAGCGCCCTTTTAATGGCTTCGGGGTCAGCCATCACTTTTGGTAAATCGGGTGCCAGGCGGGTGCTCACGCGAATGCTTTCCAGCCGTCCATCGAACATGCTTAATGCAGTTTCCACGATCCCGTTGATGTTTGAGGGCTGAGGTTGAGCGGTTGGAAAACGCGCCAGAGTGGCAAACTCATCCACGAGAGTTCGAACGGTTTCGACGGCTCCCGCAATCGTCTCCGCGCACCCATCAATGGTCCGAACCGAAGCCAGATCCGGAATTCCGCCGCGCTTTAAATGCCGCCGGATACGATCCGCAGAAAGCGCAATCGGAGTCAGCGGGTTCTTGATCTCATGCGCCACGCGGCGAGCCACGTCCCGCCATGCCGCCTGCTTTTGTCCTTTCAGCAGATCCGACAGATCTTCGAAGACCAGCACATATCCCAGACGCTTGCCATCATGTTGGAGGGTGGCAACCGTCGCGGCTACGTTGAGCTTGGCGCGTTGCACCATGATTTCCATCTGTGTAGTGGTGCTACCCATGCGGTCCGCGCGGCGTAGTAATGGTTCAAGGTCCTGCAACATTTCCTCGGAGAAAACATCGGCAATGGGTGAACCTGTCAATATCGTTGGAGCGCCTGCTTCTTCCCGCTTGGGATGAAACAACCGCAGCAGCGCTTGATTCAGATGCGTAATGCGGCGATCGGCATTGAGCGAAAGCACGCCGGTGGGAATGCTTTCCAGAATAGTTTCTATATGCCTGCGCCGTTGTTCCAGAGTATTGTTTGCCGCGCTCAGCTCGCGACTTGAGGCTTCAATCTGGCGGCGGCTGACTTCGAGCTCTCCGGCCATGCGATTAAAGGAGCGTACGAGGTCACCTAATTCGTCAGCGGCGGAAATCTCGACACGATAATCGAAGCGGCCGCGAGAAATCTCCTGCGTTGCTTCCGCCAGTGCGGCCACGGGGCGCGTGACCAGCTTGGATAGAAATAGCGCGAACCATGTAGTTGCAAACAGTACCAGCACGGTAAGCAAGAGCAGCAAGTCCATGTAGGTACGGCGAACCAGACGGCGCTTGCGGCTCAAATCGAGGTAGCGCTGTTGGCTCGCCTCGACCTGTCTCACAGTCTGAGTAAAGTCATTTGGAAGAGGCATCGCAACGATGATCTTGCCGGCACCGACCGAAGCAGATGCGAGAACGTAGTCTGTCTGCCGCCATGCGAAGGGCTTATTGGCGGCCAGTTGCTCCATAAGCATGTCCTTCAAGCCGGGCCACGGTGCCGGAATGCCATCACTGGCTTCAACTTCATTGCCGGAAACCGCCAAAGCAAATCCACCTTGCAGCCTGGACTTCTGAAGGCGGAACTCTGCCGCCGCCAGCGATAAATTCTGCGCCCCGAAAGCGCGCCGCACTTCGGGGGATTCAGCGATTGACGCGGCCTCTGTCTGCGCATTC
>JBOGLB010000060.1:0-5113 GCA_050745965.1 Terriglobales bacterium
TCTTCGACCCGTTTTTCCCGCAGCCCTGACGCAGTTGTCGAATTGAGGCCACGTGGGAATTTGCTAGCTGGATTTTTTCTTCGGAACCTTGGCGCCTTTTTTGCGAGCTTCCGACAGGCCGATCGCAATTGCCTGCTTGCGGCTGGTTACTTTTCCGCCTTTTCCGCCCTTGCCGGAACGAAGAGTACCTTTCTTCTCGCGATGCATTGCGCTCTTAACACTTTTTCCCGCGGCTTTGCCGTATTTGCGACCGCCTGATTTCTTTTTAGTTGCCATTATTTCCTCCTACGCCTTAGAGGAAAAATCCACGCAGCAGGTTGTGTGGGGCGAAAGGCTCGCTGGACGCCGCACATACAATGCGGCAGCCGCGCGACTCGCCATCATTGTGTGGAAGGAGTTGCGGAAACCTAGCGCGCTTCCTCGATCAGTTCCTGGCAGGTGATGCAGTAGCGGCTCCACGGCAGAGCTTCGAGGCGCTTGGCATTAATTTCCTGTCCGCAGTTAAGGCATTCGCCGTAACTTCCGTCGCGAATGCGGGCCAATGCAGCGTCAATGCCTTCCACGATTGTTCGCTCATGAGCGCTCAATCGCAGACGGATGTCTTTATCGTGCGAAATGTTCGCCCGGTCTCCTTCGTCAATGCCATAAGTCTGCTGAACAGTCCGGCTCGTCTGCTGAGTTTCCGCCAGGCTGCGGAGCAATTCCGCGCGGCGTGCTTCCAGTGTTTTCTTCAACTGTGTCAGGCGCTTCTTGTCTGCCATAGAAGTTATTCGATCGCAGGTAGTTCTTTGACGACTAACAAGCCTTCTATATTCTCATCTCGCGGCTCGGCTCGTACAGTCCACCCATTAACCGTACAACCCCGGTTTCGAGGGGAATAGGCCCGTGGTACTATAACACCGCCATTGACGTTACGATGCGCAGGCCGTCAAAAAAGCTAGCCGCTCCCTTAATCTGAGACAAATCATCAATCCAACATGCACCTTCTCGGCATTGACGTGGGCACGGGCGGTACCCGCGCCCTTATTGTAGATAAAAACGGAAAGATCGTCGCATCGGCAACCGGGAATCACGAGCCGTTTGCCTCTCCTAAGATTGGATGGGCGGAGCAGAATCCCAACGATTGGTGGCGTGCATGCGGAACCGCCGTTCGAGGCGCTTTGTCGAACGGAAACCTCACGGCAGCCGATATCTCGTGTGTTGGTTTTTCCGGACAGATGCACGGCACCGTCATGCTCGACGAAACGGACGCGCCGATTCGTCCGGCGCTTATCTGGTGCGATGTGCGCACCGAAAAGCAATGCGAAGAGTTGACACGGAAAATCGGCGCCGCGCGGCTGATTCAGCTTACCTGCAATCCTGCTCTCCCTAATTTTACCCTTACGAAACTGCTTTGGGTGCGACAGAACGAGCCCGAAAACTGGGCCCGCGTGCGGTCTGTAATGCTTCCAAAGGACTACGTCCGATTCCGGTTGACCGGCGACAAGGCTACCGACGTCGCGGATGCGTCTGGAACGTTAATGCTCGATGTGGCGAAACGCCGTTGGTCGAGCGCGATTTTGGAAGCGGCCGCGATTAGCGAATCGCTATTGCCCAAGCTTTACGAATCTCAAGATGTCTGTGGGGAAATATCTTATGACGGGGCAGCTTCAACTGGCTTAAGAAAGGGTACGCCTGTAGTCGCGGGCGCCGGGGATCAGGCGGCGGGTGCGACTGGAATGGGCATTGTCGCACCGGGATCTGCCAGCGCCACGATTGGAACTTCCGGAGTAGTTTTCGCGGCAACCGATCGCCCCGCGCTTGATCCGAAGGGACGCCTGCATACTTTTTGTCACGCCATCCCAGGCCGGTGGCACGTGATGGGCGTTACCCAGGCAGCGGGCCTATCGTTGCGCTGGTTTCGCGACCAGTTTGGCGTGGGTCATGAAGATGGGCGTGATCCGTACGAGCGCCTCACCGACGAAGCAAACAGAATTCCCGCAGGCGCTGAGGGCCTATTGTGGACTCCTTATCTGATGGGCGAGCGCACTCCTTACCTTGATCCCAATGCCCGGGCTGCCTTGGTCGGGCTAACGGCGTCACATACTCGCGCCCACGTGATCCGCGCAATTCTCGAAGGCGTGGCGTTCAGCTTGAATGATACCTTCGCGATTTTTAAGGAAATGGGCGTTCCGGTAAATAACATTCGCTTGGGAGGCGGAGGAGCGAGATCTCCCCTCTGGCGACAGATTCAAGCCGATGTATACGGGCAAGACGTGGAGATTGTGGAAGCCGAAGAGGGCGCCGCTTACGGTGCCGCGATCCTCGCCGGAGTCGGCGCCAAGGTATGGCAATCGGTGGACGAGGCCTGCAAAGCCGTGGTCCGGGTTAAAGCTCGCATTTGCCCTGTTGCGCCAGCCGTGGAGACACTCAAAAAGCAATATCAAGCCTATGATCGTGTTTATCCGGCGACAAGATCCATCTTTTCCTCAAATTTATAATTCCCAATGCGAAATCAGGCAAAACCCGCTACGCAGCTAACATCCATACCAGGTGTTTGAGGAGAACATCAACAGCATGCACTTTCGCGTATCGGGGAATCAATTCGCTATGATAAATAAGTAATCCTTACCCGAGGTGCTTGAGCAGCTTCGTGCGATTCGAAGAAGTGCTTAGCTATGGACAGTCAGAAGATAATTCCAGACAGGCGGAATGCAGTTCGTCACAAAATGCGGGCACCCGTGTTTGCGATCTTTGACGGCGTCACTAGTGGCATGATCCTTGATCTCAGCGAACAGGGTCTCTCAATGCTGGCGCCGGTTTCTCCTGATGCGAATCGCGCCATCCCACTGAAACTTAATCTCCCAGAACCAGCCGGCAGCGTCGAAACAACTGGCTATGTAGCGTGGGCAGATACTCTCGGCCGCGCGGGAATACGCTTTTCAGATTTGCCCGCGGATGCACGTCTGCGGTTACAGGAATGGTTAACCCTCAACGCTACTCAACCAAGCCACAAGGTGCCCAAGTTTACGCTTGACGAATCATTGCTGGCGGACCTGGAAGGCAACTCGCCTGAGATTCCAACCGAGAAACCCCGTTCCATTGACTTTGAAGAGGAGTCGAGTTCCTCCCCTCAAACCGGCGAACGACCGGCCTCGACCGTTCAGTTCGAGTTCAATTCGCTCGGGCCCGATCTCGATGCCGCATTGCATGTCATTGCGGAACGTGCGCAAGCTCTGACTCGCGCGACCGGCGCCGCACTTGCGTTCGCAAGCGATGGGTTATTGACTTGCCGAGCCAGCGTCGGAGACGCAGCTCCTGCCCTGGGCGCTACCGTGGATGTGAATATCGGTTTTTCAGGGGGATGCGTCCGCACCGGAATTACTGTTCGTTGCGATGACGCTGCGTCGGATCCCCGCGTGGACACAGCCGTATGTCAAGGGCTTGCCATACGCTCGATTGTGGCTGCACCGATTCAGTACGAACGTCAAATTGTCGGACTGCTGGAGGTTTTCTCTCCACAGCCCTTTGCGTTTGACAGTGGAGATGTCGCGGTGGTTGAACGCCTGGCGAGAACGGCGCTTCTAACCATGAGCCAAAACGCCGCGCTAAGATCTTCGCCCCGAGGATAACTAACTGGATAATGTCTTAGGTAATCTCGTTTGAAACTCCAACAGGTGTTGATCCCATTTTGGAACGGGAATATACTTCGAGCTTATTCCCCACCGAGAAAATTATGAGCCTTTTCCGATTTGTTCAAACCCGCGGTTTTTCCCGCGTTTTGGCCGCAACAACCCTTCTTGTCTTTGGTGTCTCCACCTGCGCCGCTCAAACTAATACCAGGACTCATGTCGGGATGGTTCAGGACTGGAGCCATGCAAACACGGTTGTAACTGCAGGGGGCACACCAGTTTCTCAAGTACAGGCGGGAAACAGCCCACGCGTGCTTCAAAATTGGGCCATGCGATGGCATGCGCATCAATTTGTCCCGTTGGCTCAAAATGCTTCGAGCTCTTCTGCCCTTTTTGCGACCGCCAAGCATCGGACCCACGGTGATTGGGCCATTAATATGGGTGGCGCCCTCTCGGCGGATCAATCCCCGGCAAAGTATTCGTTCGACATTTTCGCTCCTCCCGACTGCGTGAATGATTTTGTTGTATTTGGTTTGAATGTGAACGGCACTGCGGCGCGGGCGGATCTCGTCGGATTCAATCAGCTTTACACTGGCGTTCCAGCAGGGCTTTGTACTGGCACTCAAGCCTCAACCTACTTTGCTTACAACACTGGCGCCAAGATAACTCAGTCTGTCGTGCTCTCTGACGACGGTAAATTGATTGCTTTTGTTGATAATGCTACTCCGAACGGCAGTTTTCACGTACTGGCTTGGAAAGCCAATAGTGGAACTCTTACCGCCCCTACCGTGCCTACGGTTGTAGCCACGGTCCCAGGACCCGACCAGATGACCTCTTTGACGCTCACTGGCCGCGACACCGGCTCCGCTCCTTTTTACGACGACATCAATGATGTCGCGTATGTTGGAACTACGAAGGGCCGCCTGTACCGGATCAAGAACGTTTTTTGTACATTGCCCGCTTGTGTCGGCACTCCGGTGGCTCCCAGCATTGACGCAACCTTTGGAGCGGGCGGACACGTAACTGCGGGAACGAAAATTTTGACCAGTCCGGTGTACGATTTTGCCAGCAATAACATCTTCGTCGGTAGTTCAGACGGAAATCTCTACGGATTTTCCGGATCCACTGGAACGCAAATAACAGGCTCGCCCCTTGCGGTGGGAAGCGGTTCTGCCACCGGCGGAATTATCTCTCCTCCAATCGTGGATGGTTTCGACGGAGTTCTGTACGTCACCACCGGCGATAATGGCGCCAACGCCGCCGTGGTTCAGACCAAGACAACCGATTTCACAGCTCCTCGAACTGCAAGCCTGGGACTGAGAACAGTGCACAGCATTCATCTTCCAGCCCTGAACGATAATTATTATTCCCAGAGCACGAATACTCCCGGAAACCCGTGGTTTATCTACAGTTGCGGCTATGACGCCGGCAGCAACCCCTTTCTTTATCGGGTTGGTTTCGACTCTAACCGCAATATGAATACTACGATTGATGCCGTGACC
>JBOGLB010000061.1:0-2611 GCA_050745965.1 Terriglobales bacterium
CCCGCGCTTCACTCCGAAACGCGGGCAATGCTTTATGGGTTATGGCTGCCATTCCCCGGGCTCGCAATTCTCTTTGCAGGAGTCGGCCCCAGGCGAGGCCGTTTAATATTGCGCACATTGCTCGTAATGCTAACGTTAGCTCTATGCGCCGGATGCGGAGGCCTTCAGGGAGGGTCGGCCGCGCCCGCCGTAAATCCGGGCACACCGGTCGGTGTATATACCGTCACCGTGATTGGGACATCCGGCTCGCTTACTGCCAGCACTACCATTTCGCTCACCGTTCAAACGGCGCAATAACGCTGGCTAGACCGGGCCTCTGACTTTCTTCCGGCTCCGAACGCCTTCTGTTACGATCACCATTCCCTCCCGCGTAATGGTTGAGCCGCATAACGGGGAGGATTCCTGCGACATCGAAAAGTGGAGGCGAAAAATGAAGTTCGACTTCTCGGGGAAACGGGTAGCCGTGATCGGCGCCGGGAAAATGGGCGGAATCTTATTGAAGGTCCTGTTGGAAAAGGGATTGCTCTCCCGCCAGTTGACACGCGCCACAGTCCAGCATGAATCGCGCGCACGCGAGTTGTCGGAGAAATTGGGAATCGCGGTCGGAACCGATAATCTTGAGGCAGTAAATGGCGCCGACATTGTGCTGGTATGCGTGAAGCCTCAGGTAGTGAAAGAAGTATTGCATCGGATTCGTCCTAATATTTCGACGAAGCAACTCATTATTTCAGTGGCTGCTTCCATTCCCACAGACCAGATTGAAAAAGCGCTCGAGATAGATGTCCCGGTTGTACGGGCAATGCCGAACACTCCATGCCTGCTGGCATGCGGCATGACTGGCCTCTGCAAGGGGAAATTTGCGAGTGCTGAAGATGTGGAAGCCGCCTGCGGGCTTTTTAATGTGGTGGGAAAAACCGTAGTGGTTGATGAGAAACACATGGACGCCGTTACTGGACTTTCAGCGAGCGGGCCGGCTTACATCTACATCATCCTCGAATCGCTGGCTGAGGCGGGAGTGAAAGTTGGGTTGCCGCGCGACATTGCGACATTACTCGCCGCGCAAACCACGCTGGGAGCCGCGACCGTTGTGCTCGAAACCGGAGATCATCCGGCATTGCTGAAAGACGCCGTCACAACTCCGGCTGGCTGCACCGTGGACGGAATTATGGAATTGGAAGAAGGGAAGTTGCGGGTGACGCTGATTAAGGCTGTGGTCAAGGCTACACAGCGCGCGAAAGAATTGGCCTACGGGTAGTGGGTCTTCGCTGGGGCACGCGCGTATGATACTTCGGGATTTAGCGTTCCAGCACGCTTTCCAACGCCTCGTAAAACGCGGGATAAGAAATCACGGCGGCATCGGACCGGTTGATTTGCGTTTCGCCTTCTGCGCGCAGAGCTGCGACCGCGAAGGCCATGGCGATGCGGTGGTCTCCAAAGGAATCCAGTTCCGCTCCGTGAAGGCTTTGCTGGCCGGGGATTTTCAGTCCGTCCTCGAACTCCTCGACGGTCGCGCCCATCGCGCGCAGATTTGTGGCTACGGCGGCAATGCGGTCGGATTCCTTCACGCGAAGTTCGCGGGCATCGCGGATTTCGATTCCTTTCGCGGTATAGGGCGCGATCGCCGCCAACACCGGTATTTCGTCTATCAGTTCGGCGGTGTGCGCGGCTGAGATTGTGGCTCCTGTCAGAGTTTTTCCTGTGACCTGCGCGGTGCCAATCAATTCTCCGTGTTTCTCTTCCAATTGAGTGATCGTTATGCCGACACCCATTCCCATCAGCACATCGAGCAGGCGCGCGCGAGTGGGGTTCAAGAGCAGAGAGTCAATGGTGAGTTGCGATCCCGCGAACAATGCGGCGGCGCACATAAAAAAAGATGCGCTGGAAATGTCTCCGGGAATCTGAGCTTCGATGGCATGTAACCTCTGGCTGCCAGAAATCCGCGATTCGTTGCCTTGCTGCGCCACAACCGCGCCGAAGGCTCGCAAAGCGGTTTCCCCGTGATCGCGGGTGCGAACGGATTCTTGAACTCGCGTCTCGCCCTCGGCAAAAAGTCCCGCAAACAACAACGCGGTTTTTAGCTGTGCGCTTGGAACTGGAGTTTCGTAGCTGATCGCTTTGAGGGAACCGCCGGAAATTCTGATGGGTGGAAGTCCGCCATTATTGGCGGCGACCTTGGCGCCCATCATTTCAAGCGGTTTGATAATCCGCGCCATGGGCCGGCGTGATAAAGATTCGTCGCCAATTAGCTCGCTCGTGAAATCCTGTCCCGCCAGGATGCCGCTCAACATGCGCATTGTCGAACCGGAGTTGCCACAATCCAGCGCGGAGGAGGGGGCGTGAAGCTTTGAGCCGGCACCCTCTATTTCCACCACGCCATCTTTTTTTCGCCAGCTTACCCCGAGGGTTTTGAGGCAGGCCAGGGTGCTGGCGCAATCAGCGCCGGTCGAATAATTTTCCAATTTCGTCGTGCCATGCGCGATAGCGCCAAGCATGGCGTAGCGGTGAGAGATGGATTTGTCGCCGGGAAGAAGCACGGCTCCGGTAACATTTCGCGCGGGTCGAATCACCACGCTAGAATCTGATTTCATGGAGCTTTAAATATAAAGGATGG
>JBOGLB010000062.1:0-4449 GCA_050745965.1 Terriglobales bacterium
CTTCCGGCGCCGCAGGCAGGACTGATGGCCACGCTGGCCGTGGGAATCGTGGGCGGCGATATGCCGTGGGCACTGGTTGTGGTTGGAATCTTCCTCGGAATCGCCCTGATCATGATGCGTGTACGCAGCCCGATGCTCGTAGCTGTCGGAATGTACCTGCCTTTCGAGACCACGTTCGCAATTTTCATCGGCGGAGCCATTCGATCACTTGGAGATTGGATGGCAAAGCGCCGCGGATACAACGAGGCTCAGATGGCACGCGTGGACAACGCAGGAGTTTTGGTAGCGTCGGGGTTTATCGCCGGAGAGTCGGTGTTCGGGTTGCTTTGGGCTGCGGTCATTGCTCTGTCATATGTGCGAACGCCGTGGTTACGGTCCGCTGCCGAGTGGATCAAATCGAAGCAAGTCTTCGAACATCCGTCATACCTTGCGGGGATTGGGATGTTGGTTGCTTTAACCGCAGTACTAATTCGCCTGCCAATATCGAGCGCCGGGGATCCCAACGAACCTGCACCACCGACGGCTATGATGTGATTGGCGGCCATCGCCGGAACAAAATTCATTGACCACGAAGGACACTAAGGTTCACGAAGGATTCGATATAGATCCCTTCGCGGATATTCGTGTCCTTTGTGGTTGATCGCGCTTTTATGTCCGTCAAAGAGAGCATTGATCGAATCCGGGAGCGACTCGACGCCGCAGCGCGGAAAGCGGGACGCGAACCTCGGAGCATTTCTCTGATGGCCGTCAGCAAGACCGTTCCGCACAATCTTATTGGCGAGGCCTACGATTCCGGGATTCGATTGTTTGGCGAAAGCCGGGTGCAGGAATTTGAGGGAAAAGCGGGTGCGCTACGGGATTTGCAAGGCACTGAATGGCACATGATTGGCCACCTTCAAACCAATAAAGCCGCGAAAGCTGTTGAACTTTTTTCTGCGGTGGATTCTGTCGATTCTATGCGCTTGGCGGAGAAACTTAATGCTTCCGCCCAACTTCTGGGGAAAAAAGTCGCCGTTCTGATTGAAATCAATGTTGGCGGGGAATTGGCTAAGAGCGGCGTCCAGGCAGATTCAGTGGAACTTGAGCAACTTCTCCAGGCGGCAGCGAAGTTTGAACAGCTGGAATTCCGCGGTCTGATGACGGTCCCGCCGTTTGCGGAGGATCCCGAGCAGAACCGCCGATACTTTCGCATGCTCCGTGAATTGCGGGACAGCATTGGGGAGCGCCAAATGCAGGGCGTCAGCATGGACGTGTTATCTATGGGCATGTCCCACGACTTCGAGGTGGCGATTGAGGAAGGATCAACGTGTGTGCGAGTGGGAACGGCCATCTTTGGAGACAGAACTAGCTCGACATAAAAGTGTCCGCGCCACACTTGCATGGCGCGATTCGCCCAAACCCTGTTTGTAATTTAGAATTAATGCTTGCCCATGAATCTTGCCGCTATTCAGGCTGTGCTGCGCGAGCGCAACATTGATGCGTGGCTTTTTTACGACCATCACCATCGTGATCCAATTGCCTATCGGGTGCTTGGATTATCTCCGAAATTGATGGTGACCCGGCGCTGGTTCTATCTGATCCCGGCTGAAGGGGATCCGCAGAAACTTGTTCATAAGATTGAAGCAGGTCATCTCGATACCCTTCCGGGGAAGAAACACCAATACGCGGGATGGCAGAACCTGTTTGAAGCTATCAAGAATATGCTTGCGGGTCATCGTGACATCGCAATGCAGTATTCGCCAAATAACGCGGTTTTTACTATATCGCTGGTGGACGGCGGCACGCTGGAACTGATTCGCGGATTGGGCAAGAATATTGTGAGCTCCGGTGATTTGGTAGCATTGTTTGAAGCCTCTTGGACGGAGGAGCAGATCCAGAGCCATTTTGCTGCGCGCGACAGCGTTGACAAAATTACCGCGGAAGCTTTTCGTGAGATTGGACGGCGGGTGCGAAATGGCGGCACTCACGAGCATGAAATACAGCAATGGTTCGTGGAAGCGTTTCGCCGGGAAGGGCTAACGGCTGACAACCCTCCTATTGTTGCGGCTAATAAGAACGCTGGGAATCCGCACTACGAACCTCGCGCGGAAACTTCAGCGGCAATTCGCGATGGGGATTGCGTCTTATTGGACGTTTGGGGCAAGAAAGATAGCCCAGATGCCGTCTATTACGACATTACGTGGATGGGATTTGTCGGCGAAGCGCCACCTGAACGCCTGCGGCAGATTTTTGAGGTTGTAAGGGACGCACGGGATGCGGGAGTAAAGACCGTGCAAGACGCGGCAGCTTCGAAAAGGGCCATTGCAGGTTGGGAAGTGGATCGTGCGGTTCGCGGGCATATTAAGAGCGCGGGGTATGGAGAATATTTTATCCATCGTACGGGGCATTCGATTGGAACTGAGGTCCACGCCAATGGAGCGAACATGGACGATCTTGAAGTTCACGACGAACGGCAGATTCTGCCGAACTCGTGTTTTTCGATCGAACCTGGCATTTATCTGCCGGAGTTCGGGGTGCGTAGCGAAGTAAATGTATTAGTTCGCCAACATTCTGCCGAAGTAACTGGTAAAATCCAACGGGAAATCGTGATCATCTGAATGGCAAATTCTTCGCTTAGCAAGAAAGCTTCAGCGGAAGCTGCGGCAACGCCAGCGCAACCGATCAGCGTAATCTCAATCGTGGCTCCGGCAGTTGGATGGCTTATTCCCGGGGCCGGACACCTAATTCAGAAGCGGTGGATTCGCGGATTGCTGCTGATGGCGTCCATCGTCACGATGTTCGTTCTCGGAGTACTGATGGACGGCCGTATCTACCGGCCCAACGGTGGCGACATTCTGGATATCCTGGGATTCATTGGCGACGTGGGCGCGGGCGGACTTTATATCGTGAGCCTGGCCCGCGATCTTGGGCAGGAAGCAATTGCCCAGGCGACCGCCGATTATGGAAGCAAGTTCATTATCGTGGCCGGACTGCTGAACTTTATCAGCGTGGCGGATGCTTACCACATTGCAATTGGAAAGAAATCATGACCCTTGCGCTATCTCATTTCAACGCGGCGGTGCTGTTTGCGGTGTTCGCGTCCGTTGTTTTCGGAATCACGCAGCGCAGTGTGGCGCGAGAGCAGATCCGCTATGGTTTCTATTGTTTCGCCATGTTTGTAGGTGGAGTATTTGTCGCAGGCTGGCTCATGTGGTTTCTGCGGCATTGACTTTGCGTGACGGAATCACTTTGGGGACGGTTTGTTTCTTCGACATTTCGAAGCGGCAAGCGATCTATTGCGAGATTTTTGCAGGAATCAGCGCCTCTTGAGCATCTTACCTTGTTGAAAGCAGTTAACATTCTTTCACTGAGTTTTCCAACATTGTTTTCGCGCACACGAAAGATCTTGCCTTCAATATTCCGGCTGGCGGGGAGGGTAGATGGGTAGGGGTATCCCCGTTTCAATTGGAGCATTTTTCGTATTTTTTCTGGCCGCCGGCCTATCTGGATGCAGCAGCGGAGGCGGTGTTGCTGTGGTTACGTATCAAACTCCGGCCAACGTCACGCTCACTCCTTCAGCCACGGCTTCGATGGATGTGGGTGCTACTTTAGCCTTCACCGCCCAGGCAGAGGATAATGCGAATAACGCTGTAACCCAGCCCGTGTCTTACTTTTCCAGTAATTCGGCGGTAGTTACAATCGCCGCTAACGGAATTGCCTGCGCCGGCACGTGGGATTCAATAAGCAGCCCGCAAGTTTGCACACCTGGGCCGACGGGAGTCGCGCAAATCACGGGGTCGGCTCAGGGAGTATCGAGTCCGCCGACCACGGTTTACGTTCACCAACATATTGACAGCATTTCGATTAGTCCACTCCCGACACAGATTAATCCCATAGTGCCGTGTGTCACGAAAGGCCGGACGTTCGAGTATGCAGCTAGCGCTTTCAGCCGCGGGGCTGACATTACCTCTACAGTTGGACGTTTCGGCTGGACCACGGTTAACTCCACCGTTGTGAGTCTCAATACTACTGTCGCCGGACTGACGCAGAGTCAGGTACAGGCTACAGCGGGGGTTCCGGGAGTTAGTACTACATTCGCGACTCTTGGGAACGTAGTGAGTGTGCCGTTCGACTTCATCACTTGTCCGGTTCGGTCCATCGCGCTTTCGGTAAACGGAAATAGCGCCAATCCGATAATTGTGACGCAGGGTTCATCCCAGACGATCACAGCCACGGTTACAGATAGTCTCGGAAATCTCGTTACCGGTGTTCCTTTGACGTGGAGCTCGTCCGAGCCAACGTCGGTATCGGTGACTGCGGGAACGGTTTCGCAAAGTACTCCGAGCGGCACAGCATCGGCAACCGCGGCCGGCGGCGCTTCGATTACTGCATCGTGCACTCCCCCTACTTGCAACATCGGGTTCCAGCCATCACTGCCGATCTACCCGCAATCCGCGCTTGGCATCGTGG
>JBOGLB010000063.1:0-2309 GCA_050745965.1 Terriglobales bacterium
ACCCGGGCCTACCGGCGCACAATACATGAATAGCAGTAATTCGGCGAAAACCTAACTTTAGCGTTTAAGCAAAACCCGCGAGTTCACCACGCAACCTAATTTTGTTCATGAAGTGGCGGCGATGGTCCGGTCACGTTACTGCTTCTATGATGAACACCAAGAAATACGAGCGCGATGACGATTACGACAAATCCGACCAGTAGAACTATCGGCGCCCGGTGACCCCCGCGTACTATCATGGTTCTATTCTGTCCTCGCTGATGTCTTCGACTATGATGCAATCCATCGCCGGGAGAAATGCACACATTCGCTCTTTTTCCTTGCCATAAAGGCAGCCATGAACGATTCATACACCTACCCAGACATCTCGAAAATGATTGACCATTCGCTACTGAGTCCGGCGCTGACGGTCGCCGAGCTTGAGGCTGGCTGCGCGCTCGCGGTCCGCTACGACGTCGCGAGCGTCTGCATAATGCCTTACTACGTGGACCGCTGCGCCGAACTCCTTTCGGGAAGCACGGTGCAGCCCAGCACTACTATCGGTTTCCCACACGGTGGGCATCATAACTCCATCAAGCTTGCCGAAGCCGTACAAGCGATCAAAGATGGCGCGGCTGAATTGGACATGGTTATTAATATCAGCCAGGCCCGAAGTGGAAACTGGGCCTACGTCGCTCGCGAAATTCAGGAGTTAACCGATCACTGCCATGCCAGCGGCCGGAAGACAAAAGTCATCTTTGAGAATGCATTTCATGATGAAGGAGCGAAAATCCGTCTTTGCGAAATTTGCGGAGAGGCTGGCGTTGACTGGGTGAAAACCTCAACCGGCTATGCAGCGACAGGAGCTACTCTGGAGGATTTGCGCCTCATGCGGAGACATTCTCCGGCACGGGTGCAGATAAAAGCCGCAGGCGGGGTGAGGGACCTGGACACCCTTCTTGCCGTGAAGGAGATTGGAGTCAGTCGCGTGGGGGCAAGTCGAACCGCAGATATTCTCGACGAATGCCGTCGAAGGATCGGGGTGGCGGCGCACCCCTAGTTCATTGGATATCGCTGCTCGTCAAATGACTGAAGCGTAACAAACTGTTCTACGCCTACGCTGCTTTTTGACCGGGCGCTTTCGCTTCCGGATGCCCTCGCAGGGCCGCCGCATGTTCTATAGCGGCATTGATCTCGCCGCCGATTAGAAATGCAAGTCCGGTCACGTAGAACCACATGAGAAGGACAATGACAGCGCCGAGTGATCCATAGGTCCTGGTATACGTGTTGAAAAAATGAAGGTAGGCGCGAAAGCCGGCCGACGCCGCCAGCCACAAAAGTACGCCGAACAGTGATCCCGGCGTTACCCAGTACCAGTGCCGCTCGCGAAGATCGGGGCCGAAGTAATAGACCAAAGAGAACGACACTACTACAAAAAACAGGGCGATGGGCCACTGCAACATCTTCCATCCCACAACAAAAAGCATGCTGAGATGCAGCGCTGCGCCAATCATATCCGCAAGATGGTTTCCGATCAGAACGACAACCAAAGCGAGTGTCAGGCAGACAGAAATCGCGATCGTCAATGCAAGGGCAATCGCCCGGACTTTGATGAGTGATCGCGCTTCTCTTACGTGATAGGCGACGTTCAAAGTGGAAATCATCGAACTCATTCCACCCGAGGCAAACAGTAAAGCAACCACGATCCCGAATGTAAGTTTCCCACCCCCAGCGGTGGTGGCAAGCTCGTTGACGGTCTTATTGAATACGTTGTAGGCCATTGGCGGCAGCATGTCGGCAAAATAGAGAAGCAATCTGCTCCGCAGCATCACCCCATGAGAGGCGAAGAGACCGAATAGTGCCAGCAAGAAAAGCATTAAGGGAAACACGGCGAACAGGAAGTTATAGGCAAGCTCAGAGGCGCGTCCCAGAAGGTCGTCGTCGCCAATCTCGTAAATCACTTTTTTCGTAAGTTGCCATGGCGTGAGGCCACCCAACTTCCAGATCGAGTGAAACTGCTGGCTGGCGCTAAGCTTGGAACCCGACATAAAAGTGGATTAAACGCGCTGAAGTGAGATTCCTTCGCGCGTGAAGCCGTTGCTTATAGAGGTTCGACAAGCTAGCTGATTCAGGTGGACGGCATTGCAGCTTTCTTGGAGTGGCGCGGGTATTGGTAAATCGCCCGGCCTGGGTGTCGGCCTTTAAAGGGCGGGGGATCCCATCATTACTGCCGTAACTTTCCCGCAAATGTATGTTTGCTGGAAACTCTGGGAGGGCCGACGTTTCCATGCGTAGGCCACATGGAGTATTCGCAATGCGCAATCTAGCCG
>JBOGLB010000064.1:0-3835 GCA_050745965.1 Terriglobales bacterium
GGCGCATCTAGTGGACAATCTCGAGCGCCAACAAATGCGCACTTTAGTTGACCAGCTGCGCGATAAACTTGGCTCTGGCGTGGTGATTCTGGGGTCTGCAACAAACGGAAACGTCGCCTTGATCGTAAGCGTAACCAAAGACCTTGTCAGCAAGGTGCAGGCAGGAAAAATTATCGGTCCGGTAGCAGTGAAAGTGGGAGGCAAAGGCGGAGGGCGTCCTGACATGGCAGAGGCGGGTGGAAAGAATCCCGAGGGACTCGACGCAGCATTGAGTGAGAGTTATAAGGTGGTGGAGTCATTGCTTGGGATATAAAAAAGCCAAATGCAGATTCCTCGGGACTGAAGTCCCCCGGAATGACAACGTATTTTTTTATGAATGAGAGGATTCAATTTGTCGAGCACAAGGATAAGAAAATCCTGCTGGTTGATTTTTCGCATTCCACTCCCGAGCAGATGCTGACCCTTCTGGAAGAATTCCGCGACAAAATCACATATCAGCCGCCTGACTCTTTGTTAATCCTGGCGGATTTCACCGACGCCAAATTTGACAAGTCAGTTATTACTCGCATGAAGGAACTACTGGTGCTCGACCGTCCTTTCGTGAAGCATGCCGCGTGGGTCGGAACTAAGAGCCTTCCGCGCGTTTACTACGACAACCTCAAGAGCTTCTCGCAGAGGGACCTTCCGGCGTTCGGAACCCGTGAAGAAGCGCTGGACTGGCTGGTCAAAGAGTAACGCCGCTATTTGACATAGCCACCTAATATAGCTATCATGCGGCTATGCAAGTCAGCGTAGCCGACGCGAAAAACAAACTGCCAGAGTTAATTAAAGCTGTTGAGGATGGGGAACCTGTCACCATCTGCCGACGAGGTTTGCCGGTTGTTGACATCGTGCGCACGAAAAAGCCTGCCCGAAAGAAAATAAAACTAGGAACTCTTAAGGGTAAGATTAGGATTACCGATCCGAATTGGTGGAAGCCCATGACCAATACGGAGATTGACGACTTCCTGTCAGGGCGCTACTAAGTGCGCCTGCTTCTTGACACTGTAACTCTGGTTTACGCCGTCGAATCGCCGGAACTTCTCAGCAGGCGGGCGCGGTCTTCGCTGGAGAATCCTGAGAATATTCGCGAGCTCAGCTCCATCTCTCTGTCCGAGATCGCTATCAAGTCGTCCTCTGGAAAACTTAAGCTGTCAGCCGCTATGGCTCGGCAGGCCATTGAGGATCTGAACATTCGGATACTCTCCTACACTGCGGGACATGCTTTCCAATTGTTTGACTTGGCGCGCCATCATAGAGATCCCTTCGACCGGCAGATTATTGCTCAGGCCCTGTCAGAGAAGATTCCGATCGTGACTTCAGATGAGAAATTTCATCTCTACAAAGGGATCGAGGTTATCTGGTAATGAACTACGAAATGAATCTAACTCCTCCACTTCAGCGTCACCGGCCCTGCCATCGGGTGCTTCATCTCTCCACCGGTTCGAATTGATTCCAGATGCGCTGCTTTGAGCTGGAAATACCATTTCGCCGGACGATCCGCGTCGTCAATTAACATCAGGTGCGGATTATGCTTTAGTCCTTCTGCCTGATCTTCCATCGTCTTGCGGTCTTGCTCAACGAACTTCGCAAAGACAAATTTCAGGAGCTCGGCGCTGAACGGAATCCATCGAAAAATATTCCACGCTGCAACAACGTCAATCCGGCAATGAGCGCGGGTGATGGGTGTAACCGTAGTGAGTGAAGAGAACCAGTATTTCCCGGCGCGAATGGTCTCCAGCCTCAAATTAGGAAGCACAAAATCAATTGTGGTCCTGATCGAATCCGCATCCGCATAGAGTCGCAATAGCTTATAGGGAGCGCTGTTCGAGCTGGGCGTATGCGCGCTCATGCGAAATCCGTCGGGGATCGGCTCGAAGTTTTTCTTCTTTTCATGAATGCTTTTTCCGCTTCGCCACCACCACGCCTGGTGTACGAACGGGCCGTGTGCGGGATCCATTAATCCTATTACGCCGTGATCCACCCCGCATGGAAGTTCCGCGCTCAGGTGCGCCGTCTTATATGCGTCGCTGAAAATGGCTACCCGCGGCGCAACGAACGGCGGTGCGGCGGCTTTGGTAAAGCCCGCGCCCTGTGGTGCAGGCTCCGTAATAAAGACCCAGATGAAATCGTCATGCTCTTCGCAGGCGTAGCTACCGGCATATATGCGATCAACTTTCAGCTTTTGATCGGCAGTCAGCGACGGAATTAGCTGGCACTGGCCTGTATGCGCGTCGAACCGCCAGCCGTGGTAGCTGCATTCGACCTGCTGACCGTCAAACTTGCCGCACGAAAGCGGCATGCCACGGTGAGGACATGCATCCCGAAGAGCAAACGGTGTTCCTTTCGCATCGCGACCGACGACAAGAGGAATTTCAAGCAGCGTGGCTTTGTGCAAGCCACTTCGCGGAATCTGATTGCCGGCCGCAGCGCGATACCAGAAGCCAAACAACATCGCGGAATCGGGCGTTTCGCGCTGTGGCGTGTCCATTGCGCTCATAGGAATGTCGCCAGCCTACCATAGCAAATATGCATGCGCTCAAGGTGGGATCGTCACAAGAAGTTTCCTGTTGGGGAAAAGAGTCATTTATATTGTGATGTCGTACAAGTTCAGCGACCTAATACGCGTTCCAGACTTCATCATGAAAGTTGCAGGCTTTTTGCTCTTGCTGGCGGGTTGGGCGCTTGTCTTGGCCACCCTGGCCCTACTTGGGGCGGTAACGGCCAGAATCGCATTCGTACTCGCCGGCGTCGCCGTCGAAGTAGTTGGACTGTTACTGTTCGTGCGGGCCCACTTGCCCATACCTGAGGACCGGCCGTGATCAATCCTCCGCCATCCGTCGGTCCAATACTTTCGGAACTGACCGCGGGAATCTGTTTTTTCTTGATCCTTCTCGTCCCATTCGCGGCGGCGGGTCTCGCCCTGATTAATACCGGTCTCGGACGATCGCGCAGCGCCGCACATTCCATGATGGCATCTTTGATGGCAATTGGAATTGCAGCAATCGTTTATTTTGTGTTCGGCTTCTCATGGCAGGGATTTGCCGGCGGACCGCATCACACATTTTTTATCGGCGGCAAGGCTTGGGATTGGATTGCCGCCCAGCCATTCTTCATGCGTGGAGTGGAATTCAATGGCTCATATGCTTCCCTGGTAGCGTTGCTGCAAATATTTAGTGTCGGGCTCGCGGCCTTGATTCCGCTCGGGGCTGGCGCCGATCGCTGGCGATTGGGGGCGATCTGCGCTTCGTCGGCGTTATTTGCCGCTCTGACCTATCCGTTGTTCGGGCATTTGGTTTGGAGCAACGGCTGGCTCGCCCAATTGGGCGTTAACTATGGCCTTGGCCACGGGTTTGTTGATGCCGGCGGCTCAAGCTCGATTCAAGCCGTTGGGGGCCTCACTGCACTTTCACTCGCATGGATTCTTGGTCCTCGCCGCGGAAAATATTCGGCAGAAGGAATGCCCGCTGCGGTCCCGGGACACAACGCAGTTCTCGTAATTATGGGATGTCTGCTTGCAACTATCGGATGGTGCGGCCTAAATTCAGCGGGCGCAATTTTATTCACTCATGCCGAAGTCGCGCGATGCGTCCTCGTCACGGTGAATACCGTGCTGGCCGCGGCAGCGGCTGGCCTAACAGCCGCGGCAATTACCCAGGTTCGATTCCGGAAACCCGACGCTTCGCTCACGGCAAATGGCTGGATCGGCGGCCTGGTGGCCAGCAGCGCCGCATGTGTTTTCGTGAAACCACCGGAAGCCGTTCTAATCGGAATTGTTGCCGGGACGGTTACAACG
>JBOGLB010000065.1:0-6197 GCA_050745965.1 Terriglobales bacterium
AGCATGGTGAGCAGGGTCTTGCGCAAATCGTGCCGCATTGCGCCGTAGGCTTGGCCTAATAAGTCACGTTTCATGACTATTCTCTTCTAAGCGCTTCGACGGGCGCCAACCCGGCAGCTTTCCGTGCGGGATACAAACCTGCGACCACTCCGGCGAATGCAAGAGAGAAAATAGCCAGAGCCGCAGTGGACGGAACCAGGCGCGGCGTATCGAATCCTTGCGGCTGAGGCAGTGTAGCCAATGCTGCCATCAACCCAGCGGCTCCCGCCATGCCAAGGCCTCCGCTTAAGAGCGTGAGAAACGCGCCTTCAACGAAGAACTGAAACATAATGCTTCGATTCGTTGCCCCCAGCGCCTTGCGAAGGCCGATTTCGCGGGTGCGGTCGGCAACTGCGACCAACATAATATTTATGATTCCGATGGCTCCGAGCGCCAGCGTGACGAGACCCACGCTGCCGAGAAAAGTGTTCATCGCGTCAAAAATTTTACCGATCTGATCTACGGTGCGGACTGTGTCCCACTCATCGAAAGAGTCGGGATTTGTGTAGTCAATTTCATGATTTCGCCCGATCACTTTGTGAACTTCGACTCGGGCTTCTTCGTGCCGATCGCGGGAAATCGGTTGGTACTGGAGCAAAGAAATGGCGTCTGTGGTCTCTCCGACATTCAAGGGGGGAAAGTCTTCGCGCATGGTAGTGAAGGGGAGATAATTTTTTAGATTTTGATCATTGTTGTTGCCATGGCCAAGGCGTTTGAGGGTTCCAATCACTTGGAAACGAATTCCGTTCAATAGGATGGTGCTTCCAATCGCAGGACGGCCGAGAAACAATAGGCGTTTGGACTCATCTCCGAGGACGACCACCTGACGTTTCTGAGCCACGTCCATTTCGTTCAGCCAGCGGCCTTCGTTTATTGGCAAATAACGGATATTGCTGAAAACCGGCAACACGCCCATCAATTGGCCGCTGGTCTGATAGAAATCGCTGACCGCTCGAATATCATTGCGCTGAATAACCGGAACGGCAGTCTTAACGTCGGGACATTCTGAAAGGACGTCCTTGTAGTCTCTGTAGGTAAGGAAATACCAGCGCATGCCGGTGAAACTGCCGTTCAAAACCGGAGCATGGCCGCCCCAAATGAACATCACGTTTTCGCCCAGTTCGTCAAATTGTTTTCGATTGCCGGAACGGAACCCCTCCCCCAGGCCGACCAGAAGGAGCAAGGACCCCACGCCCCACGCAATGCCGAACATGGTGAGGAACGAGCGCAGCTTATGCGCCCATAAGGTCCGGAGAGTCTGCCCGAAGATGTCAAGAACGGAGCGCATGGGGTGGTTATTCGGTCGGAGCGCTATAGCAATGATAAGTGAGCGTCTAAGCGTCGCTTACTGTCAGCGGACACAGAGCGAGTTAAGCCCCACACCGCTTGAAGAATTATACGGACTCTCGGGTCAAAAGTTCCCGCGCCAGGAAAAGTCACCGAAACGTGAGCTCCCGCATGATGGTGTTACGGAACGACAAGAGTGAACTTCACAGTGTGCGTGACGGACCCGCTGGTGCCGGTGACAGTCACGGCGTAGCTGCCGGACGGAGTGCCCGGATCGGTTTGGAGACCTCCGCCACCGATGTTGTTATTGCTGCCGCCTCCGCATCCCAGGCCAATCGCTAGAAGCCCGAGAACGATTAAAGAGGACACGGAACGACGGTTCAGTTTCTTCGTGGGAGCGCCGAACAGAAAAATGCCAAACGAGGTCACTCCAATGGCGGTGAACCACAAACTGATATGCCGGTTGTTTGCTTGCTTCGCTGCCGCTGAATGAGGCGCAGTGGTCGTTACAGTGAGCTGGGCCGAAGACGTAGCCGTTACCGTCGAGGGAGAAACGCTACATGTGCTTTCTGCGGGCAATCCCGCGCACGGCGTCGTGCTGAAAACGACAGGAGCCGCGCCAGTTTGTGTTCCGACGAGCAAAGCGACCGCGCTGCTCTGGCCTTTCGCAACAGTTAACGAGGATTGGGGAAGCGTCAAATTGAAGTCGCTTCCGGAAGCGGCGACCTGCACCGACCCGGCAGAACCGCTCGGATAGTTGGAATCGCCGCTATAGTGGGCAGAAAAGATGTCAGTGGCGTTAACGGTGTAAGCGAGGGTCGCCTGCAAATCCAAATTCCCGCTGTGGTCAGTAACCGTGGTGTATGTCGGCGTTCCGGGAAGCTGACCAAAAGTGCTGCTACTAAAAACAAACGTTCCGGTCGGCGCCACGGTGCTGCTTGACGAAATGACCTCAGCTGTCAGAGTAACCACGGTTCCCGCCGGAACTGACTGGGCGGAAGACTGGAAAGTAATTAGAGGTTGAGGGAATTGAACCAGGATATTAGAGCCGGTCCCACTCGAACTGCCATAATTTCCGTCACCGCTATAACTAGCCGAAAGAGTGTATGAGCCAGCCTTGGGAAACGGTGAAGAGGTGGCGTACAAAGTCGCTGCCAGATAGGGACCTCCCGCCGCACCGCCAGCTACCGGCGTATATGCAATATTGCCGACGACTGGCGCGCCATTCACAGAAAACGTTATGGTTCCTCCCGGAGCGACCCCTGATCCTTGCGACCGCACCGTCACAACGCATTGCGGCAAAGAACCGACTGTAAGCGGTCCATTTAAAGAAGGTCCCGATATTGTGGTTGGCGCTGGTGTAATAGTTACGGCATCAACAGTCGGCGCGCTTGGGTTAAAGCTGTTGTCGCCGGCGTAAACAGCCTGTAAAGAATGCGATCCTCCAGAAAGTTGAATCGGTTGATCTTCGAAATACCCCAGGCTGTTCAGACTGAATGTTCCTCCATCCAGTGGAGAGCCATTGTCCTTCAGCGCCACGTTTCCTGAAGGGCAGCCGGTTTGTAAATTCGAACAGGCGGCGCCTGAAGAATTCAGAATGTTCACGCGCAATATGTAAGGGGACCCGTAGATGGCGCTGCTCGAGATTGTCGCCTGTCCGGTGGTTGGATTGAATGTTACAAGATCAACCTGCGCGGAACTATTTTCTTTGTTGACTACGACCGCCGAGGCGGCGGAATCGCTTGAGCCATAATTCCCGTCTCCGGAATAGTGAGCCTTCACATTATAGCTTCCGCCGGGAAGAAAAGCGCTTGCCCACAACGCATTACCAGAGGTGTCCAAAATGTGACTATCAATAAACTGCGTTCCGGTCGGCCCACCGAAAAGGGTGACCGAACCGGTGGGCGTCCCGGAGCTTCCCGTGACTCTCACGTTCACATTGACTGCCTGGCCGTGGGTTATTGAGGCTGGTAGCAGACTGTTTAGAGTCGTAGTGGAAGCATTGAAGCTAACGGTATTCCATTTGTTCACAAGATTCGAGACGTTGACCGACCCTAAGCCGGTGGCTAAATCGTAACCGGGTCCCGTACTGTAGCCGCTTTGAACTCCGTACTGATCGCCGTTAACCGAGGTCGTGCAATTGGGCGAGCCCGTGAGACAAGGCATCGCAATGGTCCCTCCGGTTGGCGTATCGTTGAAAACTCCGGGCTGATTCGCGGCTAACTTATAAAAAACATAATTAGCATTTCCCTGGCGCGAGTTTGTGTGCTGGTTTACCAGCGCCATTATTCCGGCGAAAGCCGGTGCGGATGCCGATGTGCCGCCGACGCCCAGAAAATTGGTGGACGGATTCGCCGGGTTGCAAGAGTTTCCGCTCACCTGATCAGCCTCGCAGATGATATAGAAGCTGCCTGATGGAGAGCCGGCGGCAGCGAACAGAGAAACATCTGGAACATCGCGAACACCATCCTGTGGAACGTTTGATCCCGATTGCCATGATGGTTTTCGATAGCCGCCAGCGCAGCTTGCCGGATGTTGGCCGTCAGAGCTCGTGCAATTGCTTTTCCCGCCGGATCCCCCAACCGTACTCACGAAATTTTGCAGCTGCGTGTTATTGCAATTTGTTTCGGCATTGGTACTGAAGCCGAGAAGAGTCCCAAAAACTGAATTTGTGCAGGTATCATTCCAGGTTGTTTCCGGAATATAGCTCAGCGCGGAAGCTTGCGTCGTGGAGTTATTCGACAAACTCCAATATGCGCTGGCATTGGTCAAGTCGTTGAAATCGGTGCCTCCGACGGCCACATTGTAAGGCGTCGAAGCAAACCCGCTTACCGCAAGGCCATACAACGAGGGCGCTGGAGGAGCAGAATTCTGGTTGCTGCATCCGGCGGAGCCGCTGTCTCCCGACGAAATGAAAACCGTAATTCCTTCTGCCGCCGCCTGTTGCCACATCTGACTGTAAAAGCTGTTCCCCGCACTCCCGAGTCCCAGTTCGCACTCGCCGTAGCTCTCGCTCATGACGGGCGCAAGATTGTTGTCAATAATGTACTGAGCTGAGAGATCAATCCCCGCCGTCGTCTCGGTGGATTCCGAAACCACAAAATCAATCGTCGCGCCCTTTGCGACCGCGCTGGACCATTCCACGTCAAGATCCGATTCAGTCTCTTCGCCGTCCGCAAGAATTCCAGGAGCAGGCCCGTTGTGAATAATGTTCAGCTGCGAACCGGTCAGAGCAGGAAGACCGAAAAAGTTCCGGAAGTCCGCGACATCCTGAGGATTGATGTCAGTCTCGCCCACAATCGCGATTGTCTGTCCGGTCCCATCAACCGCGGGGCTGCCATTCCATAGGCTTGAGACGTTATAAATGGTCGCGAAGTCGTACGGGCCGACTCCGTAACAATCCGAACTTTGGACTCCGCAACCGCCCCCCGGAAGTGTGAAGAGGGGCTGCAGCGGCTTCATCTGACCCGTGGATTTTGACCTCGAAACGATCCCAGCAAGGCGATACATCGGGGTACGAGGAAAATTGTTTAACGAATCCACTCCCGCCACTACCGGCGCCAACGCGGTCGGTATTTGCGGATCGTTGGCGTTTGCCCAATGCTGCTCGCCGTTCACTGCGTACTTGTGAATCGCGGTGTGTAGCGCCTCTTGGACCTGGGCGGCGGTTCCTGAAAATTCGATCACGGTTCGGCCATTGCTCACCCTCGAAATCTGAAAACCGTGAGATTGCAACCACAAGATCACTTGCTGCATGTCCTGATCGGAGGGGCCAAACTGTTTTCCAAACGCTTCGGGCGTGAGCCATTGATGATAGTTTGGCGACGTCTTGTCCTGCTGGGAATCAATCAAGCTTCGCAGTGCGGTCTCCTGCTCATCGCTTCGCTTCAATACGAGAAGCATGCGATTCATTGGAAGATCGGCGGGAGCGGCACCCTGATCGAACTCCGCGCGCGCCAGAGGATGAGTGTTTCCCATGAGCGTCGTGAGTTGTGTTTCATCCACAAGTTTAGTGATGAGTATGCGGGGTGAAACCTGCGCAAAACCGAAACTGGAGAGCAAGAAGAGAAGATTGATGAATGCGAGCAGACGAGTAACGACACCCATGGCGACAGCACTCCTGAAATGTATGGCCGGTCAGTCCGAAACTACGCCACGGGGAAGCGGCTGTTGGATAAAGCAGAAGCTTCGGAAGCTCGATATTGCTGTGGGCCAGCGGTTTCGTCAAGTGGAAACTGTAGGAAATGCCCTAAAACATAGGGTTTAATGGGCAAATTAAGGTGTTTGTCCTAGGAATGCGCGTTGAATCGTCGGACTTTACTCATAGCCCCCTCATCCCTCATTGCCCTCATCCCAAGATGAGGAATGGTAATTCCTCATCAGATAAGCCGGTCCCGGTCGGTCGCAACACACCCCGCAGTCCTCCACGTCAACGGAGTCAACCAGGGTCCCGTCAATATCGAAAATTACGGCTCGAATCATAAGCAGCGGACTTGGCAAAAGCTGAGGGGATTAGATGTGGATAAAAGAATGGAAGGAGAAACTATTCGTGGCAGCCGGAACGTGGCGATTGACGTCCCATCATTTCGTCTCGTTTAGTGAGCAGAGTCTGGATCGTATCCACGAGTGACGAACTTTGAGATTTTGATATGACGCTCTGAACCCCGACCTCTGACGCTTCGGTACGAAGTTGATCGGACGCGTACATGGTGAGCATAACGGTCGGAATTTTGGGCGCAATCACCGCCATGCGTCGAGCCGCCTGCAAGCCATCCATCACGGGCATGACGAGATCAAGGACAATAATGTCGGGAGTCAGCACCATTGCCTGATCAATGGCTTCCTGGCCGTTGGCGGCTTCACCACAGACC
>JBOGLB010000066.1:0-4103 GCA_050745965.1 Terriglobales bacterium
GGGATGGATGTGGCGGAACGTCCGCTACGCCGTGTTGGCAATTTTCATAATCGCAGGCATTATTACCCCCACCAGCGACATTCTTAACATGTGCATCTTAGCAGCGCCGATGTTGGGCCTTTACGTCATCAGTATTGCCGTCGCCTACTTCGTGCACCCGGCGCGACGCAAGGCCCGCGAGGCCAGAAGGGCAAGATGATGCATAGAAAACCACGTGGGGACAGCCGCCCCCGCCTGTCCAGGCTGGCGAAACCAAACCGGTTTTTTGCTCTGATCGTTCTGGGTACCACGGCTGCCTGCGCCCAGAAATCTCCAAATCCGCCACCCGCGATTCAGCAATCATTCGCAGCGTCGAATACTTCTTCGACGCAAATTGCCGCTGCTTCCTTTAACTCGACCCGCGCCATGCAATACCTGAAAGAAATCGTCGCGTTCGGGCCGCGCCCCATCGGCAGCGCCAATCATAAAAAGGTTGAGGATTACATACTCCGTCACCTCAAGGGCGACGACGTGGAATCCGACGCTTTTACCGCTGACACGCCCGAAGGGAAGTTTCCCGTCCACAACATCATCGCGAAATTTCCCGGTGCGAAGGACGGCATCATAGCCATCGCCAGTCACTACGATACGAATTATCCGTTACGAAACACTTCTTACATCGGGGCGAATGATGGGGCATCGTCCAGCGCGCTGCTGCTCGAAATCGCCAATCAATTGCGTGGAAAAAAGCTTGAGGGCTACAGCGTATGGCTGCTCTGGGACGACGCCGAAGAATCCATGCAGCTTCCGTGGGTTGATTCCGAAGCGCTATACGGTGTTCGTCATATCGCGGATAAATGGCAAGCTGACGGAACACTGAAGAAGATTAAAGCATTCTTACTTGCCGACATGATTGGCGATGCCGACCTAAACATAGAACACGATATGAATTCGACGCCATGGCTGGAGGATTTGGTATACCAATCGGCAACGGAATTGGGATATCAATCTCATTTTTTTGCGCGAACCATGGCGGTCGAAGACGACCACATCGCTTTTACCAAGCGCGGCGTTCCTTGCGCAGACCTAATTGATTTCGATTACGGATATAACGATGTCTTTTGGCACACTACTCAAGACACCGTTGACAAACTGAGCCCCAAGAGCCTGGAAATCGTAGGAAGTGTAATCCTCGAAACCGTCAATTTATTGAATCAGCGGTGACCCTGCAAACAGCTTTGGAGTTCTAGAATTGTCACTCCGAACCGGCGCGGCTTCGCCATTGCTGGAATGACATGCAAAGAATCTGTTGCATCTCGAATTGATTGTTCCCCTTTCCTTCCATTTCGTTTCTAATTCGTTGTGACACACTAGCCGGGGACCCCGATTGAATCAGCCGCTCTTCTGGATTCTTTTCATTTTGTTCGTAGTCGCGATGCTCGGCCTTGATCTCGGGCTGCACAGGCGATCACAGCTTATCAGTCTGCGCAAAGCTCTCATCTGGAGCGCCGCTTGGTTTGGTCTCGCGGCAGCGTTTGCCGCGCTGATTTATTTTTGGCAAGGCCGCATAGCCACCCTGGAATTCACCACCGCGTACGTGATAGAGCTCTCGCTCAGCGTTGATAATCTCTTCATCTTTCTCCTGATATTTCGCTACTTTCGCGTGCCCGCCGGCGATCAACACAAGGCGCTGTTCTGGGGAGTTATTGGAGCGATCCTAATGCGCGGGATATTCATCGTGATTGGCGTCGGACTGTTCCGAAAATTCGGTTGGGTGATTTATTTCTTCGGCGCATTGCTAATCTACAGCGGCATCCGATTTGCCACGAAGGGAGACTCTGAAGTCAATCCCGAAAAGAGCTGGATGCTGAAATTATTTCGCCGCTTCATCCCGGTGACCGACGAGGTCGAAGGTGACAAGTTCTTCGTCCGCCGCGCGCGGCTGTATGCCACGCCGTTATTGCTTGTGCTTTTGCTCATCGAGACCACCGACGTGCTTTTTGCCACCGATTCGATCCCCGCTGTGCTGGCTATCACTCTGGACGTCGGCATTATTTTTACATCTAACGTGTTTGCGATTCTGGGTTTGCGTTCCATGTATTTTGCCTTGGCCGGAATGATGGGAGTTTTTAAATATCTGCACTATGGACTTTCAGCCGTGCTGATCTTTGTGGGAACCAAAATGTTGATTGGGCACTACTATCAAATGCCAACAAACATTGCATTGATAACTGTGAGCGCCATATTGCTCGCATCTGTAGTCGCTTCAGTTTCGGAAAAAAGGAAAGAGCTTTGATGAGAGCATCAACCACAAAAGCCACGAAGGTACACGAAGGAAAGCAAAAGTAACGGAATCCAAACTCACTTGAAGTTATGGGAGCGTAGCTTTCCTTCGTGTATCTTTGTGTCCTCTGTGGTTAAAGCTTTTCAAGCAAACCGGATTGAATCGTTTGTGATGATGGAATGTTTCAGGAATTTTACATCGTTGTGATCAGGAAAATCGCTTCGGTAGTGAGCGCCGCGGCTTTCTTCGCGCGCCAAGGCCGAGCGTGCTACGAGCATTCCGGCGGAGAGCAGATTTTGTGCTTCATGGCCCCGTCTCGTTCGCGGCTTCATCATCCGTAAACGCAGGTCCTCCAAACGTAGAATCGCCTTCTTAAGCCCCGCCCCGGTGCGGACTATTCCCGCCTCCCGCCACATCAGGTCTTGAATTTCCTGGATTGTCTCCTCCGCCCTGGTGTCGGCGGGACTTTCCGGCATTGCCGTCGCGGTTAGTGATCCAGGTTTCGCAGGCCGCGACCGCAATTCTTCCCGCATGGCTCGTCCAGCTCTTGCGCCAAAAACCAAACCTTCGAGCAGGGAATTACTAGCCAGGCGGTTCGCTCCGTGAACTCCGGTTGCGGCAGCCTCACCCGCTGCGTAGAGTCCCCGCACGGTTGTTCGCCCGTCCAGGTCTGTCCGTACCCCACTCATTGCATAATGCGCCGCTGGACGAATAGGAACGAATTCAGAGGTTATGTCAATGTTGTATCGCATGCAGGTGGCATAAATTCGAGGAAAACGCGACTTCACGTGTTTCGAATCAAGATGAGTCAGATCCAGATAAACAACAGGATCCTTCGACTGGCTGATCTCAAGTTCATGAACGATCGCCCGGGCTACTATGTCGCGTGGCGCCAGCTCCGCTAAAGGATGATATTTAGCCATGAAGCGGTCCAGTTCCGCGTTCCGCAAATACGCGCCCTCTCCGCGCAACGCTTCAGACAGTAAAAATCTCGGAGCATTTTTTAAATAAAGAGCCGTTGGATGAAACTGAACGAATTCCATATCGCTGATTTCCACCCCAGCCCGAAAGGCCATGGCAACGCCGTCCCCGGTGGCAACAGCAGGATTGGTGGTGTTGCGATAGAGCTGGCCCATGCCTCCGGTTGCGAACAGAACAGCTGATGCGGCGATCTGCCGTTGTTCGCCCATTTTGCCAATGGCTTGAATGCCGCAAGCCCGGCCGTCCTGCAATCGCAAGTCGGTGGAGAATTCAAATTCACAGACGGAAATATGTTTCAAAGTTTTCGCTTTAGCATAGAGCGCGCGCAGAATTTCGCGGCCAGTGGAATCACCGTGGGCGTGCAGAATCCGGCTGCGGCTGTGTGCGCCTTCCCGGCCAAAGGTTAGTTTCGTGCCTTGACGGTCGAACTCAGTTCCCCACTGAATGAGCTCTTCAATGCGTGCCGGTGCGTCTTCAACCAGAAGTTTCGCGGCTTCAAGATTGCAAAGGCCGTCGCCGGCGACAAGGGTATCTTGCAGGTGCAGGCTGATTTCGTCTTCATCGCTTAATGCGGCAGCGATGCCGCCCTGTGCCCATTGTGTGTTCGAATCGGTAACTTCTTTTTTTGCAAGAACCACGACCTTGCCCGCGGACGCAAGTTCGATCGCAGCCCGCAGCCCCGCCACGCCCGCCACCACAACCAGAAAATCGGTTTCAGAAGGAGCGCTGCTCATGGCATTCGTCCGTCGAACATCAGGAGAAAGCGAGATGTTATCACGAGGATTATGACTTGCTTCCACCTCTTATAGCGCGATCGCAAGGCGAGCTAAATCTTACGTTATGATGAGAGGCCATGTCT
>JBOGLB010000067.1:0-3541 GCA_050745965.1 Terriglobales bacterium
TTGTAAGATATGGACGTGAAACCATCCCTCCGTCAAATATTGGCTGACTCTCACATTGCCGCCGTCGCCATCGCGGTACTCCTTATTGGATCGCTTGAATCAGGATTTCGAGCTTTGTGCGTTCCCCTTTGGGGTGCGGCCCAGTTCTTATTTACAGCGATTGCGATTCTCGACATCCCCTACTTTTCCCGCACATTCAGCCCCGTAGATCGCTTAATGCTTGTCAGTACACTGTTATTTCTTTTTAGAGCGCTTGCCAATCTTGCCTGCGCTTGGCTTCTCGCACTTTGGGTTTATGGAACGAAGCCGTTGCGCAGCCTAAGTGGATACCGTATCGGGTTATCAAGGAGGCATCGTGTTTGAACGCCTAAAGCGAAGTCTTGTGGACAGCTTCATTGGAGCGATTGCGCTTGGATTCCTATTTGCACAAGGAATTATGCACGCCGCATATATCTTCACCGCGCCTGTCACAAATTGGATCGCGCGCAAAGAATATCGCGGCCTTGCGTCGGGGCTTGCCATCTCGACTAACTTTTCGCTTCAGGACGCGGTACCAGAGCTAGCAAGGGCGATCTCTCTCCTGCTGCTCGGATACTTTCTGCTACGCTGGCTTTACTTTGAGCCGCTAGAAAAAGAAACGCCCGAGACGCCGTCGCAGCGGGCGTAGCTGGCGGAGCACAGCGCACTCTTCGTCAGCTTTGCTAGACTGTTTCATCATGAGTGTGATTGACGAGGTGTTGGAAGCGAATGAGATTTACTCGCGGACTCACGAGTTGCGCAGGGTTACGCCGCGACCTGCGCGAAGGCTTGCCATACTTACCTGTATGGACACGCGGCTTTCCATCCGCACGCTTGGGTTGACCACCGGGGACGCGCACATCATCCGCAACGCCGGCGGCATTGTAACGGACGACAGCCTGCGTTCGCTGCTGGTATCGCATTACCTGCTCGACACAGAAGAATTCATGATTATTAATCACACCGATTGCGGATTGATGCTGACCGGCGAGCAGGAATTGCGCGAAAAAATACAGAATCGGGCGGGGACCGCAGCCATTGCTCCCACGTTCTTTTTTGCCTTCCAGAATGTCGAGGACAATGTGCGCCAACAGCTACAAAAACTGCAAACCCATCCGTGGATTCCGAAGTCGGTTTCGGTGCGGGGATTCGTTTACGACGTCGAGAGTGGAAAGTTGCGCGAGATTAGATAGGTCCGCCCACGCACCTTTTAGAAACTTAGATTGACGAAGCGTAGAACTTCTCGCCGCGCAGCACGGTTTCGATGCAGTCCACAATCTGTCCCGCATTGCTTTTGGAAAGAATGCCCGCGATTCCGGCGTCCCGCGCGAGTCCCGCGAGTTGGGAATCAAGGTACATCGAACACAGAATGACCGACGTGTTGGGACATTTTTCGGCGATCTCGCGCGCGACTACGATCCCGTTGGTTTCCGGCATAAAAAAATCCAGCACAACCACGTCAGGGGATAATTCGAAGGCCTTCGTCATCGCCTCATTTCCGTCTTTTGCCTCGCCGCAAATCTCCCAGCCGTCGTGGCCTTCGATCATACGACGGATGCCCGTGCGAACAGACTGGGAGTCATCAACGATCAGAATGCGACAGGCCATGGCTTTTCTCAATAACGAGCGACTACCAGATGATAGCTGTGTTCCATGAGTTGGCGGAAATAATTTAGTTCCAGAACTCCAACGGCTTGAATACCCTTCAGACCCGGATCTCCCAACCTTTCTCGTACTCACGGCCGCACAACTTGGCGGCCTCTGGGTCGCCAGCAATGTGCCCACCTGCATCCAGCTTCAGTTCACGCTTGAGCTTCCACGCAATATTCGAAAATTGCAACATAGCGACACCGACATAAGCATCTGAGACAGGCGCATGCAGCTTCTCCCCGGTCCGGACAGCATTGATCATATTCCGGAAGTGAGCGTCAGTCATGGAATCACGGCCGATAAGATCATGGCTTGAGGTTTGAGTGCCCACTTTGAACTCTTTGACAAGCTTGTCATCGAGGCTGAACACTTGGTATCCATTGCGGTCAATGAGAACGGTTCCGGCAGTCCCGTGAATGGTTGAGCCGCGGTCGCGGTTGTACTTTTTCTTGCCGTTGCAACTCATGCCTTCCCAGGTAATCATTTTGTCGGCATATTCGAAACTGGCGACCAGAGTGTCATAGAATTCCCAGTCGTCGTGAAAAGCGTATCGGCCCCCCGAAGACGTCACACGTTCGGGGAAACCGGCATTCAGCGCCCACCGGCAAACGTCCACTTCGTGCGTGCCGTTATTGAGAGCTTCTCCGGTCCCGTAAAGCCAGAACCAGTGCCAGTTGTAAGGATGAATGTTGTCTTTGTATGGCCGCCTCGGAGCGGGCCCCTGCCATAGATCCCAATCAAGATAATCGGGAACAGGAACGGCCTTGCCGATCCCGATAGAACCGCGATTGTTGGAGTACCAGCATTTTGCGAAGTAAGCTCGGCCAATCAGTCCATCATGAATCTTCTGAATGATTTCAATTGTGTGTGGAGAAGAACGCTGCTGGTTCCCCATCTGCACCAGCTTTCCATATTTTCGCTGCGCCCGTACGATCATGTCGCACTCATTGGGATCGTGGCTGCACGGCTTCTCTACATACACGTGCTTGTCCGCTTGCATTGCCAGAATCGCCATGGGTGTATGCCAATGATCGGGCACCGCGATGGTAACCACGTCAACATCTTTAGCTTCCAGTATTTTGCGAAAGTCTTTTTCTCTCACGGGGAGATAACCCAATTCCTTTTGTGCCTCGCCCGCAAATTTATCCAGCACGCGGGAATCCACGTCGCAGATATAAGAAATATGCGCCGCACGCTCGTTCGCCTTGATAGATGACAGATGGGCATAGCCGCGTCCGTGAAGTCCGATAACGGCAAAGTTAACGCGATCATTGGCTCCCAGGATTCGCGCATAACTTTCTGCGGTTGTGCCCAGGGCAAGGCTTGCGGCGCCTGCCGCGACCGTTCCAAGAAATTCTCG
Organism: Terriglobales bacterium; assembly: GCA_050745965.1. Classification (GTDB taxonomy): domain Bacteria; phylum Acidobacteriota; class Terriglobia; order Terriglobales; family Acidobacteriaceae; genus PALSA-188. Next base: position 3,029 of record JBOGLB010000067.1, read on the forward strand.
TCGAGAAACCATGTCTCCTCCTGACAATTCGCGACCTCACTTCGGTAAAGCGTACGCGACAATACTCGCACTAGATGGGACCCCGTTCGACTTCCCGCCGCCAGCGACGATCACTACAAATTGACGGCCATTGATTTCATAAGTGGATGGAGTCGCATTTCCCGCCGCGGGCAATGTTGTTTCCCAAAGAAGAGCGCCAGTGTTTTTGTCGAACGCACGAAACTTTTTATCGAAACTGGTTGCAGCGATGAAGAGTAAATCTCCCGCCGTCACGATGGGACCGCCGTAATTTTCGGTTCCAGTATTCTTCATCCCTTTTGCGGCAAGCTCAGGATATTCCCCCAACGGGTGTCTCCATGCAATTTTGCCAGTGTCCATGTTGATTGCGGTAAGTGTTCCCCAGGGAGGTTGGATCGCGGGATATCCATCGCTATCGAGGAATCTGTTGTAACCATCGCTGACGAATTTCGCATCGCCTGCGGATGGGTTCACCTTTGCGTGCGTTTCCGCGCC
>JBOGLB010000068.1:0-1913 GCA_050745965.1 Terriglobales bacterium
TTCGTTGGGATTCTTCGCTGCGCGAAGAATCCGCTGTGTCAGGATGACAGAGGGGTTGGTTGGGATACGGTTGGGGTTTCACTTCTCGAAACGGCGGGCGAGAAGTGGGGGCACCCCCTGCGCAGAAGTTGTTTTGCGATTTGTTGTGTGGCCTTAGAATCGTTCCATGCCAAAGATTACTGCGTTTTTTTGGGATGTTGGCGGAGTGCTTTTAACCAATGCATGGGACCATGCCGAGCGTAATCGCGCTTTGATCGAGTTCCAGTTGGATGAAGTGGATTTTAACGATCGCCATCAGATGCTGGTGTCGTCGTTTGAGCGGGGCAAGATTTCGCTCGATGAATATCTCGAGCGAACCATTTTCTACCGGACGCGAATGTTTTCGCGGGATGCATTCAAGGAATACATGTTCTCGTTGTCGCGCCCGAAAGACGATGTGCTCGATCTGGCGCGGGCGTTGGCGAGGTCGGGGAAGTATGTGATGTCCACTTTAAACAACGAATCGAAAGAGCTGAATCTGTATCGTATCCAGAAATTTCAGTTGCGCGAAATCTTCAGCCTGTTTGTGAGTTCATGTTTTGTAGGATTGCGAAAGCCCGAGGCGGCGATCTATAAACTCGCGATGGACATCACTCAACGAGCGCCCGAGGAATGCTGCTTTATTGACGATCGGGAGCTGAATCTGGAATGTGCGAGCCAGTTGGGAATGCATGTTATCCAGATGAAGAGTGTGGAACAGTTGCGCGCGGATTTGGAGAAGCTCACATGATTTCGGTGGGGTTGCCTTCGGCGATAATTTTTCCAGACTCGATCATTAGCACGCGATCCCCGAGCGCGAGAACTTCCTCGCGGCTATGCGTCACGTACAAGATTGGGATGCGATGAGCGTCATTCCACATTCGCAAATCCTCAATTATCTTTGACTTTGTGGGCCCATCGAGTGCAGCCAAGGGTTCGTCCAGTAGCAGCACGCAGGGATCGGTGACGAGCGAACGAGCCAGGGCAACCCTTTGGCGTTCGCCTCCGGAAATCTCGGCGGGTTTGCGGCGGGAAAGATTGGCGATTCTGAAAGAATTGAGAATGGAAGCAGTTCTCTGTTCCCTGGCCGAAGTTGCCAGACTTCGAATCCCGTATTGCACATTGCGTTGAACCGTGAGGTGAGGGAAGAGGGCGAGGTCCTGGAAGACGTATCCAATTCTTCGTTTTCGGACGTCTAGAGAAAGCTTGCCGTCAAAAAAGATCTGGTCTCCGACGGCAATCCGGCCGGAATCGGGCGTGAGGAGTCCCGCAATATTTTCGAGCAGGGTGGTTTTTCCTGCGCCGGAAGGGCCGAAGATGATGGTGATTCCGGGATGAATGGTGGTGGTGACATCGAGCACGAAGCTGGGATTGTTTGTGTCGAATCTCTTAAGGATTCGCAGACTCAAAGTGCCAGACACGATTTGTTTCGGGCTTTTCGTAGCGGGACTGGCGAGAGCGTCCGTCATTTCCACAGCCAAACCGCCAGAACTTTCCGGTTCAACGCATAGACAAATGCAAGTAGGCCAAACGAAATTGCTAAAAGCACAAGCGCCGTAATGCCGGCGGAGGAATAGTCGAGCGCCTGAACCTGATCGTAAATATCAATGGAAACGGTGCGAGTTAATCCCGGAATATTTCCGCCGACCATCAGCACGACGCCGAACTCGCCCATGGTATGAGCGAATGACAATACAACTCCCGCGACCACTCCGGAAACGGATAAGGGCAGGATGATGTCAAGGAAAGTCCTGAGCCTCGAAGCCCCGAGGGTTGCGGAGGCTGCGATCAATCTGGGGTCCACCGCTGCGAACGACGCGGCAAATGGCTGAACGGCGAAGGGCAGGCTATAGATGACTGAACCTATGACTAAACCTTGAAAAGTGAACACTAAA
>JBOGLB010000069.1:0-9679 GCA_050745965.1 Terriglobales bacterium
TTCTCAATGTCGATCATGTCATCATGTGCCAATGCGATGGAATGAATGATTTCATCGAGTTTGAGATGAATTGCTCGAGCATCCCGGTTTTGGGTGTTCTGGATCAGAAACACCATCAAAAAAGTGATGATCGTCGTGGCAGTATTGACCACGAGTTGCCACGTATCGGAATAGTGGAAGAACGGTCCAACGATTGCCCAGACCAATATGATCAGAGCCGCAGCCAGGAATGCCGACTTTGTGCCAACCACAAACGCCGCCTTAGTGGCAAAACCCTGAAAGCGATTGCTCTGCCCGTCCCTCTCTTTTTGCTTTTGAGTCATCATTGATTGCCCCATCCTCTTGAGTCGCAACGCTGGCATCGCGTAACACATAGTACAATGGTCACTGGAGCTTGCGGACAGCCGGAGCTTGGAACAGGTGCACGCCCGGTCACGGTCTGTGCCCGATGCTTAATTGAAGGCGGTAGAAGTCGTTCTTAACGCAGCGAACCAACCAGGCAAACAATACCCGATTTGCTCAGTCTCCATTGGCCTCAAGTAAAGCTACAAAACCCTTCAGAAAGAAGAGAACCTTCCCAGTCCATCTCCCAACGCGTGACCTATGATTCCAGGCCTTAAGGTCTTTCTCCAAAGTGCGACCGGGGTTAAGAGCAAATCCTATTACCCGGACCGGGACGAGCCGAAGCACCCCCGGAGAATAGTGTCCTTATATATATGGATATATATGGGCTTTCTAACTGGCCTACAGTGAATACTGTATGGGGGCGGGTAAATGACTGAACTATTATTGTGGGTTTAGCTGGCGTATCTGCTCGGGGGCAGATCGTTCCGTCGTTTCGCAGGGTTTGGAGTCACCCGGACTGGCTCGGGGCACGGATTCCTGTGGACGTGGGGTGGCGAAACACGGCTTGAATCCTCCTATGTGGTAACGGAGGGCATCAGGCGCAATGGGAGAGGTCCAATGGAGAATATCATCAGTATGGATAAGAGTATGGACAAGCCAAATAACGCAGATGGTGACGGCGAGCCTTGGGGCGATCTTTTGGCAGGTGCCGCACCGCGGGATCACATCGTCCAGCTCTACCAAGACCAGCAGTTTCTCAATCGGGCCGTCTGTCGGTTTGCGGCTGCGGCGATTGCGAACGGCGAAGGCCTAATTCTAGTTCCTACGGTCGCTCACTGGGACGCCTTTCGTCCTCGGCTGGAAAGCGAGGGCGTGGATGTGAGAGCTGCGGAGAAGCGCGGACAGCTGACCATTGTAGACGCCGACAATCTGCTGCCCACACTTATGCGTGACGGGATGCCGGAATCGCCGGTGTTCCTGGGTTTAGCCCAAAACGTAATCTCGCAAGCTCGCGGCGATGGGCGCTATAAAAAGGTGCGCTGGTGGGGTGAAATGGTTAATATTCTCTGGGAGCGAGGCGACGTTGGCGCGAGCATGCAGCTGGAAGATTTGTTCGACCAACTCGCGCATGAGCAGGACATAGCGATCTTCTGCTCGTTCTTGATGGATAACTTCGATGGAGATGTGCACGCGCGTATGCTGCCGAGACTGGGCGAGAATCACTCTCATCTTATCCCCGTTGAAGATTACGCTCGGCTTGAGCGAGCGGTGTCGGACGCGCTTCGAGATACGGTAGGTCCGGATGAGTCCCGTGTCCTGGAAGACAAACTCCTGTCGGCTCATCCAGTTGCATTTAACATGCCGCGATCACAGGCGCTGCTTTTGGCATTGCGTGAAACTCTTCCCCTTGTTGCCAATGATGTGCTACACCGGAGCCGGACCCTTTATCGCGCTACCGGTTGACAGGAGAGAGATACGCCATGCCCAACGAAGACGAGCCCGTGGGAGCCCTTAATGTGCCAGGTGACGCTACCGGCCTGCTTGATGCTGTCGATCTTCCGATAGTTCTAATCAGTCGCGATTGCAAAGTTACTCGCATCAATCCCGCCGCCACAACGGTACTTGGCTTAACGGCGTCGGATATCGGTCATTCTCTTAGAAACATTCTTGTTGGCATGGAGGACCTCGATAGAATCTGCGCACGGGTGATCGCTGACGGAGCATCACATCGGATCGAAAGCCGAGACGGCGATAGATGTTTTCTTCTTCGGGTAGCCCCCTACTACGGAACCGATCGTCAAATTTCCGGGGCGGTGCTCGTATTCACGAATGTCACGGCTTTTCGTGCAAGTATCGATCAAGCGCTCTACGAACGGGAATACACGAAGGCTATCCTCAACACGGTAATCGACCCTCTGGTTGTTCTAGACGATAAATTGCGGGTACAGACCGCGAACAGGGCATTCTATTCGCTGCTAGGGTTATCGCGAGAGGAGGCACAAGGCATTTCGATCCGCAAACTGGGCCACACCGAGTGGCAAACGTCCGAAGCGTGGAAATCCATAGAAGCAAGTCTTTCCCACGATACTGAAGTTCAAGGCGTCGAGATCGAACGTGACTTCCCAACGATTGGTACCAGGACCATTCTGCTTAAGGCGCGCAGGTTGGCACGAGACGGGCATGCTCTACATCTTGTAACGTTACAAGATGTTACCGAGCGGAAGGATGCAGAACGGGCAAACTCGCTTTTGGCTGCTATTGTCGGGTCTTCAGATGACGCCATCATCAGCAAGAAGCTTGATGGCACGATAACCAGTTGGAACAAGAGCGCTGAACGACTGTTCGGATATACGACTGAGGAAGCTATCGGCCAGCACATTACGCTCATTGTCCCGTGGGAGCGGCGTTCGGAAGAAGAGGACATTCTCAGGCGCTTGGCACGAGGCGAGCGGGTTGATCATTTCGAAACCGTGCGCAGGCGGAAAGACGGCACCACGTTAGATGTTTCGCTTACGATCTCGCCTATCTGCGATTAAGCGGGTAAAGTGATCGGAGCATCCAAAGTGGCCCGTGACGTCAGTGAGAAGAAACGGATCGAACGGGCGTTACGAGAAAGCGAAGAGCGTTTCCGGGCCATTGTTGAAACCACCCCTGAGTGCGTTAAATTGCTCTCGGCAGACGGTACTTTGTTGCACATGAATTCGCCTGGTTTGCACATGGTGGGCGCTCAGTCAGCGGAGGAAGTAGTTGGCAAGAATGTTTATGACTTGATTGCGCCTGAGGATCGGGCTCGATTCAAAGCATTCAATGAGACTATCTGCGATGGCGGGCAGGGCTCACTACAATTCGACATTGTTGGGCTAGAGGGCAAACGGCGGCACATGGAAACCCATGCCGCTCCGTTACGCAATCCGAACGGGACCGTCTTTCATCTTGCAGTTAGCAGTGACATTTCGGAACGAAAGCGGGCGGAGGAGTCACTGCGCCGAAGCGAAGAGCGTTTTCGCGCGCTCGTGACTGCCAGCTCAGATATGGTTTATCGCATGAGCCCCGACTGGAGCGAGATGCGCCAGCTCGACGGCACAGGTTTCATTGCCGATACGGGCAGGCCACGGAAAGATTGGCTGAACGAATATATTCACCCCGACGACCAGCCACTTGTGCTCAAGAATATACGCGAAGCACTGCAGACAAAGAGTATGTTCCAGCTTGAGCATCGCGTTCGCCGGACAGATGGGACGCTCGGTTGGACGTATACGCGGGCCGTTCCTCTATTCGATTTGAATGGCGAAATCGTCGAATGGTTTGGGGCGGCGACCGATGTGACCGCTCGCAAAGGGGCGGAAGAGAACTATCGCAAGCTGGCACAAACACTCGATGCGCAGGTGCGTGCTCGGACGAGAGAATTGGAGCAGCGAAACGCCGACGTTCTTAGGCAGGCAGGGCAGGTTACAGACCTTTCGCGACGGCTTTTGCATAGTCAGGATGAAGAACGTCGACATATCGCTCGCGAATTGCACGACAGCGCCGGTCAGACGCTAACGGTCTTGGGCATGAGTCTCGCACAGCTTGTTCAGAAAGCCGGGCGCACTTCGCCTGAGCTTGCAACCGAAGCGGAAAACGCTCAAGAACTAGTGCAACAACTGCATCGTGAAATACGCACGACTTCCTATCTCTTGCACCCACCGCTGCTGGACGAGAACGGGCTGTCCTCTGCGCTGAGTTGGTATATCGAGGGCCTTCGCGAACGCAGCGATGTAGGCATCAGCCTTTCCGTTTCGGAAGAGATCGGAAGGCTTCCCGGCGATGTGGAATTAGTGGTTTTCCGCGTGGTGCAGGAGTGCCTAACAAACGTTCACCGTCATTCGGAAAGTAAAACCGCTTCGATCAGGCTTGCTCGCGATTCAGACACGATCGTGGTAGAGGTACAGGATTCGGGCAAGGGCATTTCACCTCAGAAGTTGGCCGAACTTCAGTCGGGGGGTTCGGGTGTGGGGATTGGAGGAATGCGTGAACGGGTGCGTCAACTCGGAGGCGAAATGAACATCGATTCGGACAGTTCCGGCACGCGAGTTTCTTTGACTATTCCCATCCCGAAAACAGCCATACAACAAAAATTGGGCGCGATTGAGCCACTGCAAGCGGCTGTCTAGCCTGCGGAGAGAGCGAAGCCGGAAACTTGCGGATTCTCGTTGCCGATGATAACCAGCTAGTTCGACGTGGATTAGTCCGTTTGCTTTCGACTGAGACCTCCTGTGAGATCTGCGGAGAAGCGTCAAACGCCAGTGAGACTCTCCAAAAGGCAAGCGAGTTGCGTCCGGATATCGTGCTACTGGACGTGAGCATGCCGGGTGCCAGCGGACTTGATACGGCGCGTCGTCTTCGGCAACAAATTCCAGGGATCAAGATTCTTATTATGAGCCAGTACGATCCCAATCGCATGCCCGCTCATTCGCGCGAAGCGGGCGCGAATGGGTTCGTGGACAAGGGCCGATTAGGGACAGATTTGCTGCCAACCATCCGAGACATGTTTAAGACATAATCTCCTATAACTCATACACTCCATGTGAAGTTGCCCGATTCGATGGTGGACGGGAGCCACTGAAATATCGGCACGTAATACCACTCGGGGCGCGGCACGTATTGCGCATCCGCCGGGTTCGCAGCTGGACCCAACTGCATTGGCACGAAAAAGCAAAGCAAGCCCATACCTGCAATCAGCAGGGCCGTCAGCGAAAGGTCCATCAAGACCTGACGCGGATAGAACGGTTCAGTCCTTTGCCCGTTGTTCGTTGTAGCAGTGGGCGAATCCGGATTACGGCAGCCGTGCGATGGACGGAAGACCCGAAGCTTCCCGGGCCTTCGATTTCCGAGACAATTACATTTGCGCTTGTAAGAATTCTCCGGGTAGCCGGATCATCCTTCCGCGCGATATCGAGAAATTCCTGTCGTTTTTCATCCGCTGCTCGTGGTCAGCGATTTCAGATGGACCCATCTTGGACGACATTCTTTCCATCTTAATTCCCAGCGTGCGCTCCAACTGGTAGAGTTCGGTGCGTTGCTCTCTCGCAAAGAGAGTTGAAGCGACGCCATGCTCGCCGGCGCGCCCGGTTCTCCCCACGCGGTGGATGAAATTCTCCGCAACTTCAGGCAGATCGTAGTTAATGACGTGAGCGATATCCTGCACGTGAATGCCGCGGGAGGCCAAGTCGGTCGCGACTAAAATGCGATATCGTCCTTGCTGAAATCCTGAAAGGGCCGCGGTGCGCTGCGATTGTGAACGATCACCGTGGATCATGGCGGCAGCAAAACCTTCGCGATTCAGGTTCTTGGTCAGGCGTTCGGTTCCGCGCTTGGTACGGGCAAAAACTAAACAGCGCCCCGTTTCTTTGGCGAGTAAGCGATGAAGCATTTCCTGCTTGCCATCAGCCGCGACCTCGAAGGCCTGTACACGCACATTTTCGGAAGGCTTCAAGGTTGAACCGAATGCAATCCTCACCGGACTTGTCATGTAGTCATTGACAAGGTGAACAACCGAAGCTTCGAGTGTCGCTGAAAAGCACATCGTTTGTCGCTGCTTCGGCAGGATCGCGGCGATGCGGCGAATTGCGGGAAGAAATCCCATGTCGAGCATGCGATCGGCTTCATCAAGCACAAGCACGCGCAGATCTTTGAAGTTGACCAGCCTGCGGTCGAGGAAATCTTCTAAGCGTCCGGGAGTAGCCACGACCAGGCTCGCACCTTTTCGCAAAGCGGTGAGTTGTTGCCGTTCGGCCAGTCCGCCGACGACTAGAGCCGCGGGCGATAGTTTGTGTCCGCGCAAATCGTTGTACTGATCCACAATCTGCATCGCGAGTTCGCGGGTGGGCGCGAGCACAAGCGCGGCGACTCCGGGAGTGGTCTTCTGAAGGAGTTGCTCAATGATTGGAATAAGAAACGCGAGCGTTTTGCCGGTTCCGGTCTGAGCTGTGGCGAGCACGTCCTTGCCCAAAAGCGCTTCAGGAATCGTCGCGGCTTGAACGGGTGTTGGTGTTAAAAAATTGGATGACGATAGCCGCTGTTTTGTGTAAGCGGAAATCGTAAGGTCTGAAAAATTCTGCATTTGTATTGTTTTCTCTTGCTTTCTTTTACTGGCGATGGCGGCGCATACACTTTGGCGCGCAGGCAAATGCCATGATTTAGTTTCAATTACGCGAAAGACTTACGGAGTGGAAGGAAGGTGGGAATTCTCAGATCAGGTACTTAACCGGAGCAACCACACCACGCAACCGTGGTATTTAGCGCAACTTCAGTGTATCACGTTTGGTGCAATGGTCTGCGGGATCTGTTCCCCAGTAGTAACGAGTTACCCCATCCTCACTAGGAAAAACTAGAGGTCTTTCAGGAATTGTTCACGGTTTTGTTCTAGCTAGGGGTGTTGTAGCTTTTGGTGCGTCCTAGCCTGCAACTCAGCGATTGCTTTCACGGCAGCGTCCCTCGCGGGATAATTTGAATTCTGGGGGTCAAAGCCGGGGTCGCTCGCGGCCATTTTTCGAAGGAAAGTGATATCGGACGGCCGCCCTGCCTGCCCAAGGCACTCGGCAGCAACAGCTCGCGTAAACATATCCGGATTCTTTGCTGTCTGCACTAATTGATTGTGGGCCTCTTCGAGCTGCGCATGCGACAATGAGACCTTCCCGGAGTCGAATGCGGAGATCAGATGCGCAACCACGGCCACGGCGCTGTTGCGATCTATGTCCACGGCACTTTTCAACATCTCCGGCGTGTACTGAAGAATATCCGGGCCCTGCTCACCCAGCCAGCGTGCGAAAATCGAGTCCGGATTATATGCGGCATGTAGCAGGACCTTTAGAGCGGCGGCGTCGTGGAATTGGTTAAAGTTCTCTTCTACGACCTGCGTAAGCTGGTCGTGATAGGAGACATAGTCCTCGCCATATTTATATTCGGCTCCTATTCCGTGATATGCCTCCATGGTGACACCGTTCTCCCGATCGACGAGGGCGATGAGTGCCTTGCGAACTTCAATGGATTTGTCTTCTTTAATCTTCCAGAACCCCGCTTCGCGCACGCGCCAGTCGTGCGATTGAAGCATGGCCATGGTTTGAGCATCTATTAGTGCATCCTCGGCCAGCAAAAGATGCACACTGAAAAGACAATAGAATACAAGCAGTAGCTCCCGGAGCCGAGAATTCCTGCCTACTTTAGCCAATCGGCCGCGCATGTCGTTCTCAATTTCGCCGGCGCCTGTTGACGCCAATCTAGATGCACATGGCTGAGAGTTGAGTTTGCCTGCGGCTCGCCGCACGCCGCAATGAAATCGCACCGGCTTTAACGGCGAGACTTGCTACACCTCCGCCAGCGCCCTATGGACAAGGTGCACGACGATTGAGCCTTCACCCACAGCCGAGGCCACACGCTTCACATTTCCGGAGCGAACATCGCCAACCGCAAATACTCCCGGCAAAGTCGTCTCCAACATCAGCGGCGAACGCGCAAGATGCCACGCGGAAGGATGAGCGAGTCCGGTTGACGCATCGAGGTCTCTTCCCGTCAGGATGAAGCCTTTGTTGTCGAGGGCGATACAACCCTGGAGCCATTCGGTGCGCGGAGAAGCGCCCGCCATAATGAACACGTGGCGGATATCATGAGTAGATTTCTCTCCGCTAATTTTGTCGAGCCAGGTGACGCTTTCGAGTTGAGTGTCACCCTCCAGAGCAACCAGCTCGGTTTTGTAATGGAGGTCAATCGCGGGGTGTTCCGCGATGCGTTGAATCAAGTAACGGGACATGGTGTCGGAAAGCTCTCCGCGGCGCACCAGCATGTGGACTTTGCGGGCGGTCTGCGACAGGTAGGCGGCGGCTTGTCCGGCGGAGTTGCCTCCGCCAACGACGATGACCTCTTCATCTCCGCAGAGTTGCGCTTCAATGAAGGTGGCTCCGTAATAAATTCCCTGGCCTTCGAATTTCTTCAGGTTCGGAATATTGGGCTTGTTGTATTGGGCACCGCTCGAAATAACAATGGCGCGGGCGGCCAAAATGTTGCCATTATCCAGAACAACCTCGTAGGGACGGCGACTGCATTTCAGTTTCACGACGCTGTGCGCGATCATCATCTTTGCGCCAAATTTTTGAGCCTGGGTGATGGCGCGGGCGGCCAGTTCCTGTCCGGACAGGCCGGTTGGGAATCCAAGATAGTTTTCGATTTTGGAGCTTGATCCAGCTTGACCCCCGGGAGCGTCACTTTCAATCATCAAAGAGTCCAGACCTTCCGAGGCCGCATACACCGCAGCCGCAAGGCCCGAGGGTCCTGCGCCCACAATAATCACGTCACGTACCTGAGATCTATCAATGCTGACGTTGAATCCAAGGCAATCCGCCAGCGCCTGCGTCGTAGGGTTACGCAATACTGTGTTGCCATTGCAGATGACAACTGGAACTTCTGCCAAGGTGACAGAGAAACGGTCTAGCAGTTCCTGAGACGTCTTGTCGGTGTCCAGATCCACATACGTATAAGGATAAGAATTTCGGGCGAGGAATTCGCGAAGTCTCAAAGTGTTGGCAGAGTGGCGAGAACCCATGAGGATGACATTGCCGAAGCCTCCACTGATGAGCGCGAGCCGGCGCAGAATGAAGGCCCGCATAAAAATCTCACTTAGTTCGGCGTCTTTTGCTACGTGCGCACGCAAGTCATCACCGCTGATCTCGAGAAATTCACCCGCTTCGGTCACGCGGCCCCGGACCAGGCAGCGCTGGCCCGAGATCATGGTGATTTCACCAGTGAACTCTCCCGGCCCGTGAGTCACGATCGGCCGCTCGCCGTGAAGATCGGGCTGCACGATCTCCATAGTTCCGGAGAGCAGGACAAAAAATGGAACACCAGTATCGTCCGGCTGAAATAGGATTTCACCTGGCTCGACCTTTCGCGATTTGCTGCCGGGGCGGAGACGGTTGATCTGCGCCGCTGTCAAAACCGGAAAGGCCTGGGTACGAGGATCGAGTGCGCTAGTTATAGGCAAGGAAGACATGGTTTTCCCCACGAAGTGTTAATAGGTCGTGCGTAGTAGATGATGGGGACTGTACTTTGGCTTCAACGGAAGGAACGGAGTCGTTCGGCGAGCGGCGTACAATACTCTGCGACGGGCGGCTTAAAGACCCGCCCTTCGCTTCGCGATAGGACGGGGCACCCGAAAGGGGCATCCCAGTAAGGATTCATGGAACCAACTACACAATTCGAACTCCGGCTCGCGGAGCGCATGTCAAGACTGGGCACGGAAACTGCCTTTGAAGTTCTACAAAGAGCGCGCACGCTCGAGGCTCAAGGGAAAGAAATCATT
>JBOGLB010000070.1:0-4765 GCA_050745965.1 Terriglobales bacterium
GGGGAGCGCTTCTGCACACCGAGAACTTGCAGCACTCTTATCCTCATTGCTGGCGTTGCCATAATCCAATCATTTTTCGGGCGACGGAGCAGTGGTTCATTTCGATGGAAACGCCCATGCAAGACGGAACCCTGCGCAGCCGCGCATTACAAGAGATTAAGAAAGTGAAGTGGGATCCCGGATGGGGCGAGGAACGCATTTCCAACATGATCGCCAACCGTCCCGACTGGTGTATCTCGCGCCAGCGCATCTGGGGGGTTCCCATCGCCGTGTTTCTGTGCGAAGGATGCGGAAAGCCCCTTAATAATCCTGAGATCAACCGCAAGGTTGTTGAGTTGTTTGCTAGGGACGGAGCCGATTCATGGTATTCGGGCAAGCCAGATGCGCTGGTGCGAGACGCGAAATGTCCGGCGTGCTCAGGAACAAAGTTCACCAAGGAGACTGACATCCTCGACGTGTGGTTCGAATCCGGATGCAGTTATTTGGCGGTGCGTGAGGCCGAACCTGCATTTCCCTGGCCCTCCGATCTCTACACGGAAGGCGGCGATCAACATCGCGGGTGGTTTCATTCTTCCCTGCTCTGCACAGTCGCGACTCGAGAAAGCGCTCCCTACAAAATGGTGGCCACCAGCGGCTGGACCTTGGATGAACAGGGCCGCGCCATGTCGAAGTCGCTCGGCAATGTTGTGGATCCCGTGGAAATTGCAAATCGCCTGGGCGCGGAGATTGTCCGCTTATGGGTGGCCTCGGTTGATTTTCGCGAGGATGTAACTTGCTCCGAACAACTGATGCAGCGCGTTGCCGACAACTATCGGAAGATTCGCAACACGTTGAAAAATGTTCTAGGAAACTTATACGACTTCGATCCCGAACGAGACGCGGTGCCGTTTAAAGATATGGAAGCGATTGACCAGTACATGCTTCGGCAAACGGTTGCACTCTCTACCGAGCTGACGCGCTGGTACGACGAGTTTGCGTTCCATAAGATTTACCACCGGGTGAATCACTTCTGCGTAGTGGATCTGAGCGCATTTTATTTTGACGTTCTGAAAGACAGGCTTTATACCTTCACCGCAAACTCGCCGGGACGCCGCTCGGCGCAAACCGCAATGTGGAGAATTGCGGAGGCATTGATCCGCCTCTTGGCGCCGGTTACGAGCTTCACGTGCGATGAAGTATGGCGGTACCTGCCAGCCATGAAAGATCGTTTTGAAAGCGTACATTTATCGAAGTTCCCTACGGATGACGACATCTTTGGCGGAAGGGTAGCGGATAATCCAGGACAATTGGAAGATTGGGCAACGTTGCTCGCGGTTCGTGAGCAGGTGCTTAAGTCCCTCGAAGAAGCCCGCAACGAAAAGCTCATTGGCGTGAATCTTGGCGCGCAAGTAACAATTGTTGCGCCCGAGCCCGTCTTCTCGGTACTTGCGAGATACAAAGAACAGCTTCGATATTTATTCATCGTGTCGGCGGTCGCCATTGAGGCTGGCTCCTCAGGAAATGGCAATGCAGGACTGAACATTAAAGTCAGTAAAGCCGATGGCCAGAAGTGCGAACGTTGCTGGAATTATTCCATCCACGTCGGAGACGATTCCGTTTACCCCACGGTCTGCGAACGGTGCAGCCCAAGGCTGAAAGAAATCGAATCGGCAGCAACAGCAGCGCCGTAGAAAGCAATTTAAATAAACTGTCATTCCGAGCCATTAATAAAACTGTCATTTCGAGCGCAGCGAGGAATGACAATGGCCTTAGCCTATGCGTAAATTCCACTTTTTAATCGCACTCCTCATAGTCCTTCTCGACCGCGCTTCAAAGTGGATCGTCGCGAAAGACATCTCCCTGCATGACAGTATTCAACTTATCCCCCACGTCTTTTATTTGACGCATGTCGAGAACCGGGGCGCCGCTTTCGGACTATTCGCGGAATCGCCCTCGCAATGGAAGATTGGCATGTTGATATTGTTTTCTGTTGTGGCGCTGATTATTGTCTCGGCCCTGCTGTGGCGAAGTGGTCACGTGATGACCATAACGGGCGTAGGCTTGTCTCTGATTCTTGGAGGAGCCGTCGGCAATCTCTGGGACCGTCTGTTGAACGGCCGGGTCGTGGATTTCCTGCTGGTGTATATCGGCTCCTATCAATGGCCGGCGTTCAATTTCGCGGACAGCGCCATCGTAGTAGGCGCCGGATTGCTGGTGTTCGAGATTCTGTTCGACAAGTCGGCTACGCAGGAAAAACAAGCATAAGTTTCCCTCCGTTAAAAACAGAAATACAGATCTCTCGCCGCGCTCGGGATGACAGGGGGGCTGGACGACATTTTGTCCATATCCGCGCAAGGATGTGTGTCTCGACTCGTATACCATGCGAGCGTACAGTATCGAAATACAAGGTTTAGGAGGGCTGATCTATGGCACTCAATCGTTGCATGACAACGCTCGCTGTCTTGATCGCGTTCGTTCTGCCCGGCATTTGCTCCACGCCCCGTGCCGAGTCGGAACAGCATCCTTCAAATCGCAGCGCAGGTATCGCACAATCATTGCCCGCTGAATACCGGCAGTGGTTGGATCAAGATGTCCAATATATTATTACCCCGCAGGAACGAGCGGAATTCCTTCGGCTATCGAAGAACGAAGATCGCGATCGGTTCGTGGAACAATTCTGGGAGCGCCGGGACCCGGTGCCCGGTGCCACGGAGAATAAATTCAAGGAAGAGCATTATCGGCGCATCGCTTATGCAAACACCCATTTTGCAGCAGGCACGCCTGGATGGAGGACCGACCGCGGTCGAATCTACATCCTATACGGGCCGCCGGATGAGATTAAGACACAATCTGATCGGGGCAGCGTCGGGTTACTTCCACCGAGACAGACTTGGCACTATCACTCTTCCATCCCCGGATATGGGAACAATGCAGATTTGAAGTTCGTTGATTGGTGCGCGTGCGGTGAATATCGGTTGCAGCCCCCACCAGGCAACTGACTCCCTTTCGTGTAGGGGTTGCTTTGAATTGCGCTTAATTAAATAGAATGGGGAGACCCGCGGATTTCAGGTTACGTCCGCGCGTCTCCCGATTTCCTACGCGGACTTTTTCTGGCCCTGCGCCATCTGGGCGTAGAAATCTTTGGCCCGTACTGACATTTCCTGCTCGGTCACGTCTTCCTTGTGCGTGGCGATGCCCCATTCCTGGCCGTAGGGATCAACAACGTGGCCAAAGCGATCGCCCCAGAACATATCCGTGACCGGCATGGTTGCTTTACCGCCCGCGTTAACGGCTCGCTGAAAGGCCTTATCCACATCTTCTACGTAAAGATAAATACTTCCGCTGGTACCGCCGAGCGTTTGCGGGGATTTGTTGCCCATGGCTGGTGACTCGTCGGCAAGAAAGATTATCGAATCACCGATTTTCAACTCGGCATGAGAAATTTTGCCATCCGGACTCGGATGTCGGCTTATCTCCTCGGCGCCGAATGCCTTCTTGTAAAACTCGATGGCCTCGGCTGCGTTGCGGACAGTGAGCGTAGGAGTAGCGGTGTGGAATCCCTTGGGAATTGGTGTTTTGGAAGGTGCCATCTGATTGTCTCCTTTGTATCTGATTTGGGTCAGAATGAATATTGAAGAAAAAGCGGCCCTCTAATTTTACGCTTATGTTTTGGCAGGGGAATGCGGGACTGTGGAAATCTCAGGTTTGCCGGTTCACGGAACATCTGCCCAGAGGCGCTCGGAATCGCGTGCTAACTCAGATCGCAAGGTATGTCTCTTGCCCTGCCTCTTTAAGGGCCGTTCCACTCAGTTTTCTGAAACGAGCTTCATTGAGATACCAGAACAAGCGCTGCGCCGCCGCAAGAGGGTTCAAACCGCCGGTCCGGATGTTCGAGATGCAGTTCCGTTCGGCGTCGGTGCGTCCTGGCCGAGGTTGCCATGTGATGTAGGCGCCCAGGCTTTCGTGCGAAGAGAGGCCGGGCCTCTCCCCGATCAAGACAACGGACAGTGAGGCTCCAAGCCGCGAACCAATTTGATCGCCGATCGCGACTCTGGCGTGCTTCACCACGCAGACGGGGCCGAAGATCCATCCGGCTTCAAAAAGGATAGGAACAGCCGCATTAAACAATGGAATCGCGTTGCGCTCGGGCGCGGCGGCCGAAAGACCGTCGGCAATGACAAAGGCGACGTCGCACGGCGACGGTTTCAAAAAAGGCGCCGACTCTTCAGCCAGCACACGCCCGAGATCGGGACGGCGAACGAACGTCTCGCGATCCCGTGCGGCGCTATTCAAGGTGAGAACGGGGATACTGAATTCCTCGAGCGCTGGCACTTCACGGCGCACTCGCTGCGCGAAGTGCTCAACATCGAACTCTACTTTTACGGCATCCCGTGCCTGAGCGTGCGCCAGTTGAAAATCCAAAATATCTGTTGTCACGATACTGGAGCCGCTACGACCCAGGGCGACGCGGGCGGAGGTGTAGTTCCGCAAGCTTCCGATCGCGTCGTTCGGGGCGTGAATCAGTGGTTGCTGCGAGCCGTCGTTCATCTTCTCAGGCTTGGGCTTGTTCGGCTCCGTCATGCGGGTAGCATTGCCGGCACAGCCAGCTGATGTGGCGCGCCGCTTTCCAGCCAGGCCTCAAACTCCGGCGCCGGACGCAACCTCAATACTGATCGCAGATAGAGAGCGTCGTGAAAAGAGGTGCTCTGATATTGCAGCATCACGTCGTCCGCTCCGGGAACGCCAATGACGTAGTTGACACCGGCGACTCCAAGCATGGTGAGCA
>JBOGLB010000071.1:0-2448 GCA_050745965.1 Terriglobales bacterium
GAGCGGCGCGGCATCACGGCCGATACTGCCCTTCGACTTTCCCGATTCTTTGGAACGACAGAGCAATTCTGGCTGAACCTGCAGAGTGCCTACGATCTCAGTAAAATCGGAGCGACAGGCAGCGAGGAATTGAGACAAATTGAGCCACTGCATCGTGTCGCGAATGCCTGAACTTCACTAACGGAAATTCCGCTACCGAGGGGCTGATCGAATGCGCTGCCTCTCCTTAATCCCCCGCTTCCGACGCTTGCGTTCATCCCTGGAAAAGAGGATCAGGGGCTATAGCTGGCCTCTCCGGCCTCGGCCACTTCGCTACTACCGTCGTCGAAATCCCTCCGCGCGGACGGAAGACTCCTTTGACTTCGGCCCACAGGGGGCCTGCCCATTGGACTATGTCTTCCAAGACCTGGTTCACAATGTTTTCCTGAAAGATTCCAAGGTTGCGATAGTTGTGAAGATATTCTTTGAGCGATTTCAGTTCGAGACACTGCTGGTCTGGCATATACCGGATGGTGATTACGCCAAAATCCGGCAGTCCGGTTTTGGGACAGACCGAGGTGAACTCAGGATCTTCGATTACGATTTCGTATCCGGGAAACTGGTTGGGCCAACATTCAATTTCCGGGAACTTCGCGTCGAGACCTGATTTAGCGTGATCGGGTGTATAGCGCGGCGACTCGGACATGCCTTATTGTACCTAGCGGGCCAAAGAAGTTTCCCCTCGGAAAGCTGAATTCTTCAATATGTTCGTGCATCTAATCGGTTAAGTCTCCTTTTAGAGTCTGGCAAGCAGCAATGGTACATTTGTGCGAACAGATCCCTAAATGGCATCTTTGCAAAACAAGAATGGATATTCGGGAGGCCGTCGCTGGCTGGCATGGTCTGTAGCGATAGTGGCCGCGATTGTTCTGCTGGCTTCGTTCATGTCGCGCGGCGATCCGGTACCGGTGATCGCCACGACCGTTGAACGCAGCACTATACGCAGTGTGGTTACCACGAATGGGAAAATCGAGCCCCTGCAAAGTTTTGAGGCACATGCTCCGGTGGGAACTACCATCAAGAAATTATTTATTAAAGAAGGCGATTCGGTGAAGAGAGGCCAGCTTCTGGTTGAGATGGACGATGCCGAGGCTCGCGAGCAGGCCGCGAGGGCCTTATCTCAGATGCGAACTTCCGACGCGGAAACGAGCGATATGCGGAGCGGCGGCAATCAGGAAGAAGTCTTGACGTTGCAATCGGATTTGGTAAAAGCACGCACGCGCCGTGACGCCGCCTTGCGTAGCCGAGACGCGCTGCGCCGCTTGCAGAAGAATAACGCGGCGTCGCCGGGCGAAGTGAAAGCGGCGGAGGAAGAGTTAGAGCGCGCCGATGCGGATTTAAAATTGCTTGAACAGAAACAGAAAGACCGTTACTCCCGGCCGGAGATTTTGCGCGCCCAGGCACAGAACGGAGAAGCGCGAAGCGCTTACGCGGCGGCCCGGGATCTTCTCAGCCAACTTAATGTGCACGCCCCATTTGACGGGGTTGTGTACTCGGTACCTGTCCGTCAGGGAGGTTATGTGAATCCGGGCGATCTGGTCTTGCAGGAGGCGGATTTATCGAAAGTACTGGTTCGGGCATTTGTGGATGAGCCTGATGTAGCCCGTTTGGCTCCGGGGCAGCAAGTTGAAGTTACTTGGGATGCGCTTCCTGGCCGAGTCTGGGACGGCACGCTGACTTCCGTGCCCGCAACTTTGAGGCTTCACGGCACCCGAAACGTAGGAGAAACAACATGCGTGGTGAACAACGACGACAGGAAGCTGTTGCCTAACGTGAATGTTGGAATCAGTATCGTTACCGCCGAACATAAAGATGCATTGACGGTTCCCCGCGAAGCGATTCATCTGGATGACAGCAAGCCATACCTCTACCAGATATTAGACAACGAACTTGAGCGGCGGGACGTGGAAACTTCAATCTCGAACTTGACCCAGGTGGAAATCACCGGCGGCATCGAGCAAAAAGCGCTGATCGCGCTTGCATCAACTAATTCCAAGCCCCTGCACAGTGGGCTGATTGTAAAGGTGGTTCACTAGGAATGGTTTCATTCAAAAATGTCCGGGTTCCGTTATCTCGTATTATTTCCGCTGTAATTCTGGCATTGCTTGTATCTGGGACGGCGCGCGCGGCGGATGATCCTTCATCATTACTGGCCCATGGGCGGGTTGACCAGGCCATTGCAACGTTGCGGCAGAAAATCAGCGTTTCTCCAAATGACGCTGGAGCGCAGAATCTATTGTGCCGAGCTTACTTTACGCTGGGTGAATGGGATCGCGGCATTGCAGCGTGCCAAAAGGCGATTGCACTCGACCCGAACAACAGCCGCTATCATCTGTGGTTAGGGCGGATCTATGGCGAGAAAGCGGACAAGTCCGGATTCCTGACCGCTGCCGGGCTGGCGACAAAAGT
>JBOGLB010000072.1:0-6070 GCA_050745965.1 Terriglobales bacterium
GCCATGCAGGGTAAAGCGGCATTTTTCGCGCCGCTCACCCGGATCGTTCCAAGCAACGGATTGCCGCCACGGATTACAAATTTGTCCATATGTGGATTTGCCCGGCCTCTATTCTAGCGGGGAATGATTCTAACGGTGAGAGGAAGGGATAATCGGGAGGGCACGTCCTTCCAGGGATTCATTCCTGCGAGTCTCTTTGTGCGCGAGCGATTGCCTGGCGCACATTTCCGCCAACAGATTTCAGCGCCTCCTCAGCCTCGCTCGATCTCACTCCAGTGTGCAACATTACCAGCGCTGCAGGCACACTGCCGTTTGACGCCTTTAGCGCCTTTTTGGCTTTCGCGTTGGGAATATTTGCAGCGCGCTCCAGTATTGTCGCAGCGCGTGCCGCAAGCTTCTGGTTCTTGGGTCGCACGTTGACCATAAGATTTCCATAAACGTATCCCAACCGCGTCATAGCGCCACTGGAAAGCATGTTGAGCACCATCTTTTGCGCCGTGCCGGCCTTCATTCGAGTGGATCCCGATACAACCTCGGGTCCGGTTTCGACAAGGATTCCCACGTCAGCGGCCTTTTCTAGCTCTGAATTTCGATTGCAGACAACGGCAATAGTCTTTGCGCCTTTTCGCCGCGAGTATCTAATCGCCGCGATGGTAAAAGGAGTCCGTCCGCTAGCCGCGATTCCCACCACCACGTCGTTCTTGCCGGGTTTTCTCCTGGCGATTTCGGATTCGCCGAGTGTCGCGGAATCTTCATTCGATTCGACTGCCGATTCTAACGCGCGTGGTCCTCCGGCGATGATGAACTGAACGGCATTTGGGTCGGTATTAAATGTGGGCGGACACTCCGCGGCATCTAGGGCTGCTATTCGGCCGCTGGTGCCCGTTCCAATGTAAATCAGGCGTCCACCTTTCCGGAGGGAATTCGCAATCAGGTCAATGGCTTCCGCGATTTGCGGCAAAGCACGCTTTACCGCGGCCGCGACCTTCGCATCTTCAGCATTGATTATTCGCGCAATTTCCAGAGAAGATTTTTGGTCCAGATCGGCGGACACAGGATTCGATTGCTCAGTGGCGAGCTGGCTCAACCTTGTTCTTACGCTGGTCCGTTTTCTCAAGCAGTGGCCTCAAGTCCTAACGACTCGACGACGGCGTCGTGAAACGCAGGCCTTATTGTTTTGATTGCTTGATTACTGCAATCGGGCCACGTCCGGTTTGTCAACAGGACTATCGAAAGCTGGCGGTCGGGATCTACCCACAGCGATGTGCCGGTATACCCCAGATGTCCATATGACCTCAGAGAAAAATATTTGCCAGCTTGAGAAGGATAAGAAGGCGTATCCCATCCAAGCCCCCTTGAGGTTCCCGGCGGCGATGTTTCGCGACGCGTGAAAATTTCCAGTGTCTCGGGACGTACCAGGCAGCCCCCAGACGACAATACGGTGGCGAACATTGCCACGTCCACCGCGGAAGAGAAGACTCCGGCGTGTCCTGCAACTCCGCACAGCATGCTCGCGTTTTCGTCTTGTACTTCCCCTTGGATCACACGATGGCGAAGGATGCAGTCCTTAACGGTGGGCGGGATTGAACCGCGCAACGCGACCGGGGGATTGAACATACTGTCCGCCATGCCGAGTGCGCCAAAGATTTCCCGTTGGCAGAAACGATCAAGCGATTCGTCGGCAATGCGTTCCAACAAGGCGCCAAGGATGATGAATCCGACATCGCTGTATTCCGCTCTCGTTCCCGGATCGGCTGTGAGCTTTGTGCTGAACGCGGCTGACAGAAGTTCATCCCGACTCGATGCCCGCTGGTAGAGCTTCTCATATGCCGGCAACCCCGATGAATGGGCAAGCAACATGTGAACCGTGACATGTTTACGTCGTGAGTCGGACCCGCCGAATTCTGGGACAATTGCCGCAACTGGAGCTTCGAGGTCAAGCAGTCCACGCTCATAAAGGATCATTGCCATCGTCGCGGTCGCAACCACTTTTGTAACCGATGCAAGGTCAAATGGCGCTGCAATTGTTACCTCGGGAGAGCCTGACTCATATGTAAATCTGCCAAATGCTTTCAGTGCCACCAATTTTCCCTGGAACACAACCGCGACAGCGGCAGAAGGAAACGCATGCTTTGCGATAGCGTTACGTAAAATCTCAAACGGTATCGCAAGAATTGAATCCTGCTCATCATACGCAGCGACAGTAAGGCGCTGCTGGGCGTTGAAAATAGCATTCATGGAGAATTTAAAGCACCCGAAATTCCGCGCCATATACCAAACAGCGCCGAATGTTGGAAAGAGCGTTACAAAGATGTTAGCAGAAGATTAAAAGAGGGCATTTGTGAACATGGCACCTGAGGTTCGATTTCTTGAGGTCGTGCCGTTACTTGTGTAGAGTCGAATCATTATTTCATTCCTCAAAAACACGAGGGCGCACCGACTCCTGTATGGAGTTGTGTTTGCCGTCTTTCTTCTCTGTTCGCCCGATTGGGCCTCAACGAAGAATCTGGCGAACTCTTCGTCGCGCCTCAAAGCACTCGATCCAATCGTATTGGACGCCATTCACAACGCTGAAATTCCCGGGGCGGTACTGCTTGTCTGGCACAACGGTCACGTTGTTTATCGCAAAGCTTTCGGCTATCGCTCGCTTGAGCCTCACCGTGAACTGATGACGGTGGGAACAATATTTGACTTGGCATCCCTAACCAAGGTAGTCGCGACCACAACTGCGATTATGCAGTTGGTTGAAGAAGGGAAGGTTCGCGTCAACGATCCCGTCGCGAAATATATTCCTGACTTTGCCGCGAATGGTAAAGAAGATATTACGATGCGTGAATTGCTCACCCATCACTCTGGTTTGCCCCCGGATTTGGACCTCGATCAGGAATGGCAGGGACGCGATTCCGCATATCAACTGGCATACGCGCTAAAGCCAATTTATCCGCCCGGCTCGCAGTTCCTTTACAGCGACGTCAACTTCATTGTGCTCGGCGCGTTAATTGAAAAAGTCTCAGGCGAATCCCTGGAAGATTACTGTGAAAAGCATATCTTTCGCCCTTTACGGATGATGCAAACCCGTTTTGTACCACCAGCATCCTGGCTACCCAAAATCGCTCCCACCCAATACGATCAGCGCGGCAAAATGTTGCGGGGGATCGTGCATGATCCGACGGCGCGACGCATGGGTGGAGTAGCGGGGCAGGCCGGTTTGTTTTCGACGGCGGACGATTTATCAAAGTTCGCGGCTGCATTGCTTCAAAGGAATCCAGTTCTGTCGGCATCAGCGGTTGAAAAGATGACCACGCCGCAGCAGCCTCCTACTTCCGACGTTCTGCGCGGATTTGGGTGGGACATTGATTCGCCGTTCTCAGGCAATCGGGGAAGCTTCCTGCCAATCGGATCCTTCGGTCACACAGGTTTTACGGGTACTTCACTATGGATTGATCCCACGACGCATACCTTCATAATCTTGCTGACGAATGCGGTTCATCCGCGCGGGAAGGGAAGCGCGGTCGCTTTGCGCTCGAAGGTCGCAACAGCCGTCGCTGCCAGGCTCGACCTGACGGTGAGTGAAAAGGAAGAGCTCCGTTGGAAAAGCCTGACCGGATACAACGAAGCAGAAACGGCGGCCCGACGCTTGTCCGTGCGAAACGGTTCGGTGCGGACGGGAATTGACGTTTTGGAAGCGCACAATTTCGACGTGCTTCAATCTGCGACGGGAAGGCGAAGAATAGGCCTGTTAACCAATCAAACCGGCGTGGACTCCGAGGGGCGCCGCACCGTTGATGTCCTCGCTCATGCGCCCGGTGTTTCTCTGCAAGCGATATTCAGTCCCGAGCATGGCGTTACAGGTACCCTCGATACGACTGACATGGGCAACTCGCGAGACTCTGCGACCGGTGTTCCCGTCTATAGCGTTTATGGAAGAACTGATGCCGCCCGCAGGCCGTCGCCGGAAATTCTCAAAACGCTTGACGCAGTCGTCGTGGATATTCAAGATGCCGGCACGTATTTTTATACGTACGAGACGACACTTGGCTATTTTCTGGAGGCCACCGCCAAAGCCGGAATCGAAATTATCGTACTGGATCGGCCAAATCCCATTACCGGGTCTTTTGTGCAGGGTCCAATTACCGATATTGGGCGGCAGAGTTTTGTAAATTACGACCGTCTTCCCATCCGCCACGGGATGACGATAGGAGAGTTGGCCACAATGTTCAATGAGGAACACAACATCCACGCCCGGCTAACGGTCGTGCCGATGGATGGATGGATGCGCGGCGACTGGTATGACTCAACAGATTTGCCCTGGATTAACCCATCGCCAAATCTCCGCAGCCTTGCGGAAAACACGCTCTATCCCGGCGTGGGCTTGATTGAAGGGACGAATATTTCCGTCGGGCGAGGAACAGATACGCCTTTTGAAGTGGTTGGTGCGCCTTGGATAAAGAGCCGCGAATTTGCAAGTTACCTCAACGCGCGAAATATTTCTGGAGTGCGGTTCGTCCCTGTTAGTTTCACGCCGACAGCGAGCGCGTACGCTAATCAAAAATGTGAAGGCGTCAATATTATATCCACGGATCGGAATGCGTTTGACAGTCCGGAACTCGGTATTGAGCTGGCTTCGGCGTTGCACAAGTTATATGCGCGGCAATTTGATATGCAGCGAATGATCGAGCTGCTATTGAATCAGTCTGTTTACGACGCGGTCTCGAATGGAGAGGATCCGCGCCGCATCGCACAAGATTGGACGGGGCCGCTCAATGACTTCCAACAACAACGCCAGAAGTACTTAATCTATAAATAGCCTATCCCGGCGGATGCGGCGAAATGGGCTATCCACTACAATAGGTCTGCAAACTCGGCTTCCGACTTTTCATTTCAGAAAGCCACCGTGATGGAGCTTCTAAATTCGAACGTCGCCACATCCAGCTTCTTTTACCGCTGCGCGGGGCCGGGCTGCGGCGTTCTGAAGCAAAATAGCGACCGCTGGTGGTTGATTTGGACATCGTTCGGCGAGTTTAATCGTCCTGTCCTGTATTTGTGTTCGTGGGATGAAGAGATCGCAGCCCGTGAAGGCACGTTGTATGTGTGCGGAGAGTTATGCGCTCAGCGGTTGCAGTCGCAGTTTATGGGCAATATCCGGGAAGGCCAGCGCGATACGCTGGCGGTTAGTGGCAAAAGAGCGGCCCAAGGCGGATCTTGATCGCGGACATTAAATCGGTGGGGCATCTGGCAGGGCTGCAGTTTGCATCGTATTTTCATTGATGTTACGCACATTTCCCCGGCTGGCTTTAATGCTCGACTTACTCAGAGGTGGGACAATGCGTGTTCTCTTAGCGTTGCTATTGCTTTCTCCGTTTGTGGCGGCCCAATCCGGTGCCGCGGCGCCGTCTATGAAACCCGCACAGGCTACTCCTCATCCGTCCGTTGCAGTGGCTTCGGTATCCTCGTCAGCGCCGGTGCGCTCGGAGAATTTGAACCAGCTGATCATTCCCTCCGGTACAAAAGTTCCTGTGGTATTGAAACATGCAATTTCAACCAAGGGAAGCCGCGAGGGCGATGCCGTTTATGCTGAAACGACGTTTCCCGTCGTCATAAACGACCGCGTGGTAATTCCTCCTGGGACATATGTGCAAGGCAGAATCACTCACATTCAACGCGCGGGCAGACTTAAAGGCCGTGCTGAAGTTCTGATGCACTTTACTACCCTTATCTATCCCAGCGGATACACGGTTGTGATGCCGGGTGCACTGAAGAACGCCCCGGGCGTGGACAAGGCCGACGTAAAGGACGACGAAGGTACTGTTCGAGAAGACAGCCAGAAGGGCGAAAAAGCAGGAAAAGCGGCGGAGCATGGTGTTGAAGGAGCGGAGGGCGGTGCGTTGAATCGGTGCCTTGAGCTCGGGCAGCAGAATGGGCGCGGGCATTGGCGCCGGCTTGGGAGGCGCAGTAGGCGTCGCATCCACCTTAATGAGCCGGGGTAACGACGTTAAGATGGACGTCGGTACATCCATCGAAATGGTTATTCAACGAGATGTAACTCTGGATGGGAGCCGTATACCAAGGT
>JBOGLB010000073.1:0-6501 GCA_050745965.1 Terriglobales bacterium
TGCATTACGTGCGGCGCGATTGAGCTTTCCCCGCGTGACCCGCTATGCGAACGGCTGGCTACGATTTTCGCGAGGCTTGGTGAAATCATTCGCGAACACCACCCGGATAATGTCGCAATCGAAGAGATTTTCTACGCGATAAATGCGAAATCCGCGCTGAAGTTGGGACAGGTGCGAGGCGTCGCGATGCTGGCGGCGTCCTCGGTTGGACTTAAGGTTTCAGAGTACGCGCCGCTAACGATAAAGTCTGCGGTAGTTGGCTATGGCAGGGCTGAGAAGCGACAGGTGCAGCACATGGTGACACGGTTGTTGAACCTGGCCGAAATTCCCGAGCCGCCGGACGCCGCCGATGCATTGGCAATTGCGATCTGCCATTTGCATACAGCCGCCACACTGCAAAGACAGGCTGCGGCTGCGGGATAATGAGTCGTTTGGCGTTATCTCCCGGATAAGACCCGCAGGGGGCTTTGTCCCAACGGAATCGGTCCTGCAGACGCCTACATCGCTTCTGCACCAACCTTCTGGCAGACTATAATCACTCGAACGAATAACCCGGCATTCCTGGTTTCATAGTCTTATGCCCATCCTCTGGCTTCGCGTGGCGCTTGGCTTTTATGCTTTCGGATTGTTGTTTGCCGTGCTGGCGTTAATTCGGCAGAGCGCCTTATCCAGGCTCGCTTTGCCTGCAATGAGTGTTGGCATGGTCTTTCAGTTTGTGTCCCTCGCTGAAACCCTCATACCCGTTGGACCGCTTGCCCTCGCATCCATGCATAGTGCGGAGTCGTTACTATCGCTGTTGGTGATGACGGCGTTCATGACTGTGTATTTCGTCTATCGCACGACTTCGCCAGGCATCGTTATTTTTCCGTTGGTCTTCGTCCTTACTTTTGCCGCGGCCACGCACCAGCAACCGTTTCGATTTACGTCTCCGGTTCTTGGCGGTTGGCTGATTGCGCATATCGCGCTGATCTTCGCTGGATACGCGGCGCTGTTTTTGAGCTTCACCGCCAGCCTTTTGTATTTAGTTCAGGAGCGCAGGCTGAAGTCTAAAAAGCCGGGGAGAGTAATGTCGCGTTTGCCTCCGCTGCAACAGATTGACGAAATTGGATACCGCTCGCTGCTGTTCGGCTTTCCCTTCATGACCTTCGGATTAGTTTCGGGCATGGTCGTGGCGCAAGGAAGATTTGGACATCTGGACTTTCTTGATCCCAAGATTCTCCTTTCGATCCTGATGTGGACCGTTTATATGGTCATGCTTTACACCCGTTGGAATGCCGGATGGCGCGGGCGCCGCGCCGCATATCTTGCCACGGGAGCTTTCGCAGCCGCGTTGATTGCCTGGTCGGCGAATTATTACAGCGCAATTCATAAGGTCGTTAGATCGTGAACTTTCAACTTATCGGGGTGAATCATAGAACCGCTCCAGTAGAAATCCGCGAGCGTCTCGATATTCCCGAAACGCGGCTTCCCGATGCGCTCAAGCAGCTTGTCCAACACCCCGGAGTAGACGAAGGGTTAATTCTTTGTACCTGCAATCGCGTCGAAGTGCTGGCGCAAACAAAAAATGGCAGCGCCGACTTGCGGGCATTTATGCGCGACTATTTTCGCGCCGAGCCTTCGAGCTACGAATCTCATCTTTACGAATTCAGCGAACGCGAAGCCGTCCGTCACTTATTTCGCGTGACCTCGAGCCTCGACTCAATGGTCGTGGGTGAACCGCAGATTCTTGGCCAGGTTAAAGAAGCCTATGCCGCCGCTAGAGCCGCCGGAACGGTGCATTCGCATCTGGATTCCTTGCTGACGCGGGCTTTCGCGGTAGCCAAGCGGGTTCGAAGTGAAACGAGTATTGGGGCTTCGGCGGTCTCGGTGGCGTCCGTTGCGGTCGAGCTTGCGAAAAGGATTTTTGGGTCGCTCAATGGCAAGCACGTTTACCTGGTTGGCGCGGGCAAGATGAGTGAACTGGCGGCTCGGCATCTTCTGGCGCACGGAGCAGAATCAATCTTTGTCGCCAATCGTACTCATGAGCGTGCCGTTATTTTGGCGGAGAAATTTCATGGAGAAGCTATTCTGTTCGAACAGCTTTACGAAACGTGCGACCGCGCCGACATTGTGATTACCTCGACGGGCGCGCCTCACGCTATTTTCCGCCGAGAACACGGAGAGATGTTCCTGAGCCGCCGGAAAAATCGTCCTATGTTTTTTATTGACATCGCCGTACCTCGCGACGTTGATCCAGAAATGAATAAGATGGACGGCATTTTCGTTTATGACATTGACGATTTGCAGCAGGCGGCGTCCACCCATGTCGCCGACCGCAAGCAGGAGGCGGATCGTGCCGAGCAAATCATAAATTTCGAGGTGGACCGCTTCCATGATCGCTTACAGGCCCTCACCGTTGTCCCGACGATCCTCTCATTACAGGATCAATTGGAATGCGTTCGGCGGGCGGAAATTGACCGTGTACGGGGACGGCTAGGACCACTTACGCCTGAGCAGGAACTCGCGATTGAGGCGTTGACACGCGGCATCGTGAACAAAATCATGCATACGCCGATCAGAACGTTAAAATCGGCCGCGCGAGAGTCCGAACCAACCACCGTGATTGACGTTGTTCGGAGGATTTTCAACCTTACCGAACAGAAAGCAGAAGCTGCTGAGAAGGACGGCAAACCGGCCGGCCTTAAAAACGCGGATTCTCTTCGAAAGCCGGAAGCGGGAAATTAGTGTCCCGCCTGCGCATTGGAACTCGAGGATCGCAACTCGCTCTTTGGCAGTCGAATCACATCGCTGAACTGCTGCGGGAACGCGCCCACCAGGTAGTGATTGAAATCATAAAAACCACTGGCGATAAGATCACCGATGTCGCGTTGGCTAAGGTCGGCACCAAGGGCATGTTTACCAAAGAAATTGAAGAAGCGCTTACGGAAAATCGCGTGGATTTGGCCGTCCACAGTTTGAAAGATCTTCCCATTGAAATTTCGCCCGACTTTGAAATTGCTGCAATAACCGAACGCGAAGATCCGCGAGATGTTTTCTGTTCGGTTCACTACAGTTCCATTGAGCAGTTGCCGCAAAGGGCACGCGTGGGAACCAGCAGCCTGCGCCGTCAGGCACAGTTAAAGGCGATCCGTCACGATATTGACGTTCAGCCGTTGCGCGGCAACGTTGATACGCGTTTACGGAAACTTGAGGAGAACGAGTATGTCGCCATCATTCTCGCCGCCGCAGGACTCAATCGCCTTAACAAACTTGAACTTGTGAAGCAAATTCTTCCGCCGGAAATAATGTGCCCGGCAGCAGGGCAGGGTGCTTTGGCCATCGAGACCCGCGTAGGGGATAGCATAACTGCCGGACATCTGGCTTTTCTAAATAGCCCGACTGCGCGCTCCACTACCAACTGCGAAAGAGCCTTGTTGAGCAAACTCGGCGGAGGTTGTCAGGTTCCGATCGGAGCTTTCGCGGAACTCCGCGATCAGCGTCTCCATTTGATTGGAGTGGTAGCTAGTCCTGACGGCACGAAAGTCCTGCGCGAATCTCGGGAAGGTAGGGATCCCATCCAGTTAGGGGAGGCCGTCGCGGACATGCTCCTGCGGAAGGGAGCTGAGGCCATTCTTGAAGAAGTCTATGGTAAAAACAATCTCGCGCCGCAACAACCCTGACTTCCTTGACGCAATGAAATTCCGAGTCCTTCAATTCGATAGCGTTACGGACACTGCTCAAGAATCTGTTTTTCGGCGGCAATGAAAACGAAACCAGCTTCGAGACCACTCCGCGGCGTCCGTGTACTCGTTGGCCGCGCGCGTCACCAGGCGAGCGCACTTTCGTCCGCGCTACGCGACCTTGACGCGGAGGTGATTGAGATTCCATTCATAGAAATCCGCAAACCGCGGTCTTATAAACGGCTCGATCAAGCGCTGCAAGAATTGCACATTTATGACTGGATGATTCTGACCAGCGTTAACGGTGTGGACGCCGTATGGGGACGTGCGGAAAAACTTGGCCGCAAATTAAGCCAACCAACTCAACTGAAGATAGCGGCAATCGGTCCGGCGACAAAGCACGCCCTCGAGGAGCGTGGATTTAAGGTTGACATCATGCCCAAACGGTATGTTGCGGAGTCTGTAGTTAAAAGCTTGCGAAGCCGGGTGAAAGCGAAGCGTGTTTTGCTGGCTCGCGCAAAGGTCGCGCGCGATGTAATTCCCGAAGAATTGCGCAAGGCGGGCGCTCTCGTGGATGTGATCGAGACCTACCAGACTGTCGTTCCAAAATCCGGTCGAGCGCGCTTGAAAAAGATTCTCAAGAACAAGAACGGGCGTCCGCACGTAATTACGTTTACAAGTTCCTCTACCGTGAAGAACTTTGCAGCTTTGCTGAGTTCCGATCCGATCCGAAGGCTGGCACAAAAAAAAATCTCAAATGAACTTGGGGACATTCGGTTCGCTTCTATTGGTCCTGTCACATCCGGCACTCTGAGGGAGTTTGGCCTCGAGGTACATATGGAGGCAAAGGAATACACAATTCCAGGATTGGTGGCAGCAATTGTCCTGGCATCTCTCAAGTAGAGAGTATTTTTGATATGACCATAGTCTATGACCATGGTGTAAATAGGCAGAAAGATTGAAAATGAAAGAAATCGGCGGCTATTTCGGAGTTCAAAGCCAAATGCCTCGGCATTCTAGAACAGGTCCGCAAAACGCGGAGGCCGATCCGGGTCACCCGCTTTGGCCAGCCGGTTGGCGGAGAGGTGTTATTAGACCTTCTCAATCACCACTGACTTAACCGTCACGTCCTTCATCGGCTTATCCTGCTTGTTTCGCGGGATGCCCACGACCTTTTCCGCGACATCCTGGCCTTCGACCACCTCTCCAAAGATGGTGTGCTTGCCGGTGAGCCACTCGGTTGGCGCGAGCGTAATAAAAAACTGTGAGCCGTTGGTGTTCGGTCCTGCGTTGGCCATGGCGAGTTTGCCAGGTTTGTCGAAACGATGAGGCGAGCCTTTGGTTTCATCTTCAAATTGATATCCCGGACCGCCAAAGCCCGTGCCGGCGGGGTCTCCTCCCTGAATCATGAACTCTGGGATCACACGGTGGAATATAGTCCCGTCGTATAACCGGTCTTTACTTTTCTTACGCGTGGTGGGATGCGTCCATTCGCGCTTTCCCTCGGCCAGATCAATAAAATTAGCGACTGTCTTCGGCGCTTCCTTTTCGAACAAGCGGCAGACAATCTTGCCTTCAGACGTATCGAAAATAGCGTATGTACCGGGCTGGCGAGTCATTGAGTCCTTTCCAATGTTTTTTCTTATTGTGAATTTGTTTTCGGCGAAGCTGAAGCAGCTCTTTTCCTGACTGGCTTCGCTGCCGTAGGCTTATGGGCGACCGCGCTGTTTCCGATCATGATGCTATTGATCTTTACCGGTTGATACGGACGATCATTCGAGTCGCGAGCCATCCGCGCAATTTGCTTGACCAAAGCCACGCTGGCGTCGTCGCATTGGCCAAAGATTGTGTATCCACCGTTAAGGCTCGGGTATGGAACCTCGGTGATGAAAAACTGTGATCCATTGGTATCAGGTCCGGCGTTGGCGTAGGCGAGGCGGCCGGGCTGATCGAAAAGCAAGTCGGGAGAAACTTCGTTTTTGAATTTGTATCCTGGATCGCCTGTCCCATCGCCCTTGGGATCGCCGCCTTGAATCATGAAATCGGGAATCACGCGATGGAAAATAGTGCCATTGTAGAGCGGTACCCCGGTTTTCTTTTTGCCGGTAAGGGGGTCTGTCCATGCCTTCGTTCCCTTGGCAAGGCCGATGAAATTCGCTACTCCAATTGGCGCCTTGTCTGGGAAAAGCGTGCATGTAAGCTTGCCCGCCGTCGTATCAATCACCGCCGTGGGTTTGGGTGGGACGTGGGTGGTTATT
The DNA here is from genome assembly GCA_050745965.1 of Terriglobales bacterium. Taxonomy (GTDB): domain Bacteria; phylum Acidobacteriota; class Terriglobia; order Terriglobales; family Acidobacteriaceae; genus PALSA-188. Next base: position 5,918 of record JBOGLB010000073.1, read on the forward strand.
TTCCTGGAGGGAGCAACCTTGGAAGGTGGTTTAGCCTGCGACCAGCACAAACTGGAAAATAAAACAAAGACAAAAACAATTGAGGCCTTGCGCATTAATAAAACTCCTCCGTGAACGAATAATTCTACGACATTCGAAGCGGTCGCGCAGATTGATCTGGATTGCGTCAAGCGAGAAACTCGAGGCTGCGGTACACACAGACCTCCAGCGGCTGATCAGTATCAATCACGAATTTGGGCAAAGTAATTTCTTCGAATAGAGCCTTCACTCTTAGATACAACTCAAAAGTACGATTGGTTGCCGGATGCTCGCGACTGGCTGCCTGCTGTTGCAAACGTCGCCGGGCGGTCTCCTCGGAACAAGTACATTCGAGAATTCGCCAGTCTTGGGAGATGATCTTCGCGGCCTCAAGCACCTCGTCAATTTGATAGGTGCGCGAGAAGGGACGGCCGTCCAGAAAAACAAACCAGGATGGATTTTTTCGCAGCAGGTAGCTTGTCGCTTCCAAAGCTATTTTCATGCAGAAGTCATCTTGCCCAGTCGAATATTCAATCGCGGAAGGTGGGAAAATCGCTGCCCGAATG
>JBOGLB010000074.1:0-2090 GCA_050745965.1 Terriglobales bacterium
TCGCCGAAGCCACGATGAGTTTTCTTGGCCTCGGGGTTCCCCCTCCAACGGCAAGCTGGGGAGCCATGTTGAACGATGGCCGGGCCCATTTATTCGATGCACCCCATTTGGTAATTTTCCCCGCTCTCGCCGTTATGTTTGCCGTCTTGTCGTTCAACTTTATCGGGGACGCGCTTCGAGACGCCCTGGATCCCAGGTCCAGAATCGAAGCTGGGTTGTGACTGTCGAATCAAACCCGGCCTGAAAAGCGAACCGCTGAATCGCGATTAGCGCGTTCCATCTCGTTGTTTTTGAAGCTCCGCTTAATTCCTCCGCAACATTCCTAACCGGCATGGGTTCAAACCACAAGCAGCCACACTCCATCTACAGGGCTGACGCAAACATACGGAGGCAGGCATTATGAAAATGCGATTGAGCAATATATTTCTTGCGGTAACACTGGCTGCATTTGCATTACCCGCACTCGCGCAAGCCGATGCGAATCAGCCGAGGAGTGAAGTAGGAAAGCGCGCTGAGAATCAGCAGGATCGCATTGCACAGGGCGTGAAGAGCGGACAACTAACGGCCGGTGAAACCGCTAATCTGGAACACAAAGACGCCCGCATTAACCATGAAATACATCGCGATCGCGTTGCCAATGGCGGCAAGTTGACGTCTGGCGAGAAGGCGCGGGTCAATCACCAGCAGAATAGAGTCTCACGGCAGATTTATCGCGACAAACATAACGCACGCAAACAGTAGCCAATGAATTGGCAGGAAGGGGCGCGGCGTATCGTCGCGCCCTCGGGTCTATTTTCTAAAAGTGGAAACTTCTTTGGAATTGATCCCAGGAGCTTCACAAAAGCTGCAAGCCGCCTCGCGGACAGAGCCTGTCCCAACGGAGTCGAAGGAAGTGCCCGCGCCTCACAAGCCGGATCGAGTATGCCCGGTATTGCATGTTTCTCTTACATCTGCTGGCCGCAGATCGGCATCTCTATTTATCGCCATTTCTAAACGATTAACTTCGGGAGGAATGATTATGAAAGCAGTTGGAATCTCGTTGGTCGTCTTGCTCGGACTCATGCTTGGCGGCTGCGGCAATTCTAGTAATTCTGGAAACATCAATGGAAACTGGACGGCGTCCCTGACGGACCCTACGAACAATAGCGGACCTGTGTTCAATTTCACAACAGCGTTGACACAAATGAGTGGTAGCGGCGTTGCTGTCGCCAACCTGGCCTTCACCACAGCCGAACCGTGCTTTGGGACGGAAAGCAGTGCGACCGGAACATTCACTCTCGCCGGCGATTTCAATGGGAATGTAACCGGAACCTTTTCGATGACCATTCAATCCACGACCGGAAACATACTGACTCTGACGAATGGCGCAGTCACCAACAATACTGTTAACGGCACATGGACTCTCACAGGGACAGGATGCACGGGATCTGGAACATTCACGATGAATAAAGGGTAGTAGAGACAATTCACATTGGGGGGCGGTGCCGGCACCAACTACGCGCTGGCTTTATCCGCGATGGGCAGAATCTCTTCGGCGTTCTTTGAATCAAGCTCAAGCTGTTCTTGTCCGCTAAGCACTGTTACCTTCCCCCGATACGTTTTCAGATGCCGCTGCGTGGTTTCAAAGGCATCCTGCGCTTTGTTGAGGCTCTTGCCAACATTCTCGAATTGACTCTGGAAATGGTCGAAGGACTTTTGAGCTTTCGCCAGTTCCACGCGGCTCTTCTCGAAGCGGCTTGCAACCTCATACCATTTGTGGACGAGAGCGATAGTCTGCAAAGTCATCAGCAAAGTATTCGGGGAGACTGGGAACACATGCTGCTGGTTGAGCCAGTCTGCGAGCTCGCGATTGCGTACGGCCTCCATGTAAAGCGTCTCACTAGGCAAATACATTAGAGCGATTTCGGTTGTCCCATATTCCGGCTGGATGTAAGCCTTGATACGCTTGGCCTCGGTTTTCATGACGCGGACAAATTCGTGCCGCGCCAGTTCTATTTCCGCTTCCACATTGCTTTCGAAGAGCGCAAGGACCTGTTCGCGGGGGAATTTCGCGTCAATCGGAAGGCGCCGGTCGGGGAACTGAATCATGG
>JBOGLB010000075.1:0-7545 GCA_050745965.1 Terriglobales bacterium
CTTTTCCGTTTTCCACCGAAATTTTTCTTGACATTATCGCGGGCGGTACCTAAATTCGCATCAGTTGGAACTTGATAAGTTTGGTTCCAGGGATAGCCGGCTCTGGCCCTCCCAGACTAAATGGCTACAAACCTTGCCCCGGTAGATTCCAGGGAAGTTGTCCGTTGTGATCGTTGCCTTCTGGTTCAATTCCGAACAACTAACAGTATTTGCCGCCGGTGCCGCGGTTCGCTCGATGAGGATGAGCCGGAAATTATTTCCGCTCCCCCTCCGCCCCAAGTCTTGCCCACCCATGGTCATGGGCGTGGTCACTTGCATCTCGCATCATCAATTCGTTCCATGCGTCTCCGCAATGGACTGAGCCAGCGTCAACTGGCGTTGCGTATGTCGGTGCCGCGAACCTATGTCTCGAAAATTGAAAATGAAAAAGCGACTCCGACATTATCTTCGCTCGAACGGCTCGCTCGCGCTTTGGAAGTCACCGTGCCCGATTTACTTTGCGGTGGCGAACACAATCGCCAGGAAGAAATTGGTGAGCTTATGAAAGATCCGTTCGTCGCGGAATTACTGCCGTTTCTATCGGAATTGAATGGTATGCAAATGTCGAGCGTTTTAACCCAGATGCGGGACCTGACCGTGCGTCCGCGAAGAACCGCATAAACAATTTTATCCGGGCAACCAGCCAACAGCAGCCGGGGCCGAAAGGTCCCGGCTTTTTTTCTTGGTTTCTCCTGGCCGTTACCAGATTTTTCGACCGGCGAACTCCCCCAAGTCCTGCAAAATAAAGCCGGCAATGCTTCGTCGCCGGACATTGATCTTGGCGTCTCCTGACATTCCCGGCCTCATCTTCCCATCGGCGTTGGAAAGCGGAACCGTCGCAACATAGTAGGCTGGCGGCGCGATCCCTTTATATTTTTCCTCATCCACCAGGCCTTGATCAATCACAGAGGATGCCGGTGCGAGCGATCTCACTTCTCCTCGAAGGGGCTGAAATCGAGATTCGAGCTTCAAGGAAACCTCTGCATGAAGCGAGACTCTCGGGACTTCGAATTCAGGAATAAAAATCCGTGCCTGTAAGGTGCCGATGTCGTCAACTTCTGCCAACTCGGCGCCCGAATCAACGATTGATCCTGTCAAATCTTTTAATGATGGAGTTACCACCAACCCAGAAATTGGACTTCTCACCTCGAGCGCTCCCACTTGCTCGGAAATGTCACGATAGCGTTCCCGCTGGTATGTGCGTTCGGTCTTTGCGCGGCCAAAGCCGTGATAGTTCAGCAACGACTGTCGGGCTTCAGCTTCCGCGGAACTCAATTGGGCCTGTGCGTTGCCGGCACCGCTCTCCAGCTTGAAGTTTCGTAACGTTAACAGTGGAGCGGTTGCGGCTACGCGCATACCCTCGTCCACCATGACTGCCATGACTTCCCCAGGTTCAGTTGCTCGAACTACGGCGCGCCGCTGCGCTTCCAGAACGAATCTTCCGCCGACTGTTTCACGCCACACTGGCGCGAATAGCCCCAGCAGAATGAATGCCCCTAAGGCAAGACCTTGTGGAGAATTTAGTCGAGCGCGGAAATGCTGTCGTTTGTCTAAATAGAAGTCTCGCATAAATCTCCCTGAGGAACGTACGCGGGCCCGGAAAATCAAAAATGCCAGTGCGACCGCGGGCAAAAAGGCCCATTGAGGAGTGAAATGATTAAAAATGTTGTAGGTGAGGCGCACCACGGCAAAAAGAACGAGGTAACTGTATGCCCCGGAGATAATTGCATAACTTACAAACAGCCATCGGCGTTGCCGCCGAAGATATGGGACTTCGACTGGAAGGCGAAACAAGTTGCGCTTCACCCACGAAGAAAGATAATCCGTGGAGCTTTCCTTGATCGTTGGAATGCCAATCAGTTCTCCAAAGAGGTAGTAACCATCCAACTTGATAAGCGGATTCAAATTCATCAGAACCACGGCGACGCCGGTAATCAGCATCACCTTATACGCGAAGTCATGAACAGGACTTCCCGCCGGGGTTCCCCACCAGATTATGCTTGCCACCGAACAAAACATCAGCTCGGTCCATATCCCCGCAAAAATGGCGGCAATCCGTTGCCATTTTCCTCCATAGACATACACTTCAGTGATATCGGCGAAGAAAGCGGGAGATAGATAGACCAGCATGAAGCCTGTGCGATGAACTTCCCCTCCGAAATGCTTGCAGGTCAGGGCGTGTGCGGACTCGTGAAAGAATCCCAGGCCACAAAACAACAGCCAGAATTCCAGCAGGTCCATCGCGCCCTTGTCGGTGAACGTGTAATACTCCACTGTGTCTCGCCAGATTTCGCTCCATCCGCTCAAGAAAATGAGCGTCATGACGGTAAATAACACCAACGTTGACGCTATGAACCATGGCGTGAAGACAAATTTTACGAGTTTATAAACTCGGGTGATGTGGGCGTCAGGGTCCCACGCTGCAACCACGATGGTTGAAAAGTCCACCGACTTTTTCTTGACCTGCCGCTGCCGCGATTCGGCCAACTTCTCGCTCGCAGTAAGGTTCTTTTCGAGCGGAGTCTTATACCAGAAATCCAATTCTTCAAGGGACTCCGCGAATTCGCGAACCTGGTTTTCATCGAAGGAGGTATTCGATTGCTCCTGATAAACCTCGGCGACTTGCCGGTACGAACGTTCCCCATCGAATAGTTGCACCACCGCCCATTGCTCCGGATTAAACCGGTAAAGATAAGTTCCTCCGGAAATTGCCGCGACCAAAGTGAGGACACCGCCCTCGACGTGCTCGCGCATGATTAACTTGGGATGGACACGCGGATAACTCTTGCTTCGCCGCGCGGGCAAATCAGGAAGCGCGACGTTGAGCACTTCGGAGAGATTCATTGGGAATTGTGTAGACGAATATTGGCTGTCATTCCCGGACGAAGCCCGTTCGACCGTCCTTGAAGTTCGGCCGTGATGTCAATTGTGTCGCTCGAAGGGTCCACCAATGGGCTGACCATCACAACTCTGGCTGAGTGAATATCATCCGGAGCGCTAACTGGCGAAACTATCAGCTCAGTGCCTCTCTTCACGCGTCCGAGATAACCTTCAGGAAGAGTGAATTTCAAACGTAACGGGCCGGTGGCGGATACCCAGAACAATCGCTCGTTTTTTGAGACTTCCTGGCCGATGTGAATGTAACGGCGGGCAACGATCCCCGCAAATGGGGCCGTGATATTGGTCTTCTCCAGTTCGAAATCCAGTGACTTGGCGGTATTTTGCGCATATTTCAGGTTCTCGCGTTCGCGCTCTACTTCGAACTGTACCGCTTCATGTTGATACCGCGCGTGATCAGCCAATTCTTTGGAAATCACTTTCGCTTGCCATAGCGCATCGGAACGCTCGAAATCAGCGAGAGCCACTTTCTCGGCCGCTTCCCAATTTTTTACGTCAGCCTCAATGCTGCGCGCTTTTGCGGTGGCCGCATCGCGGTCGGCAGTGAGTTGGCGATTGTCAAGTTTTGCGAGAAGCTGTCCCTTGCGGATTGTTGCTCCAGTATCGGTGAATATCTCCGCCACTACCCCGTCACGCTGCGCCGCCAAGTCAACCTGATTCTCAACCACTAAAGGTCCGGAGGCAATGAAGTCGGTTTGCGGTTGTTGCGGCGGAATGGACACAGGTGGTGTGGAATTTGAAGCGCGCGGCGTCGCAGCTGCGGCGGGCGCGGGGGACGAACTGCAAGCGGAAAAAGCCAAAAGAACGACGGTTGTTCCACCCAACGCTAACCACTTCATCGTCTGCCTTCGAGTCACTAAACTTCGCTGTTTATTCATCCGGCAAAAATCCTCGTCAATCACCAACCGAACCAGGACCACAATTTGGTCCAAACCCACATACCGATTCCCCGGAACAGCACGTATCCAGCGGGGTGCAGTCCCACCGAAATTTTCGCAAGGCCCTGCATACCCGGGCGAAGAAGTCCTTTGTCGTTTGGAACGTCCACGCGGGCCATAAAGACTCGATGATCGGACTCGACCTCGCCGCGCGGGCTGACTACTGTAACCACCCCGTGAAAAGTGTGAACCGGAAAGCTCTCCAGCTTAATAGAAGCAGTATCACCGTTTCGCAGCAGCGACACATCGCTCTCAGCTACCCCAACGTCCACCTGTACATGCGAAGCCTCAACCATGTCTGCAAGGGTGTCGCCATGGGCGAGGTGTCTGCCAACGGAATCCCCGACGTGGGGGGTCGTAATCACTCCATCAAACGGGGCGCGGATCGTTGTTCGCTCTAATAGCTCGCGATTGCGAGTCACCTCGGTATTCCAATAATCCGCCTTCACCCTTGCGGTCCCTGCCTCGGTTCCATCCCCTATAGAGAGGTAATGATTCATGCCTGCCATAGCCTCTGAATATCTGGCTTGCGACTCTGCGAGGTCGGAGCGCGGATTCCAGTCTTCGAGAGTGGCAAGGATCTGGCCCTTTTTTACGTGATCGCCTTCGCTCACAAAGACTGCCTTCACCACGCCATCCAACTCAGATTGAACATGCGCCGACCGTTCCGAAGCGACCATGCTGTCTCCTGAGACTCGCATTGGAAAAGGGCAAAATACAAAAAACAGAAGCAATGCGCCGATGAGCGACAGGGTTGCGATTTGACGATGCTTCGCCATTGCCATAAATCGCCGCCTCCTCTGGAGAAGGGGCTCGAGCAAGTTAATGAACGGCACCTCGCGATATAGGGAAGCATTTCGCAACGCGACAGTCGCCTGCGCAGCCAGCACTTTGATGATTTCCAGATGTGCTGCTGTCAGAAAATCCGGGTCACTACTTTCGAACGAAAGCAGCCCCAGTTGTCCCTGATCGTCAATCAACGGCAGTGCATAGAAAGAACGCATGCCAGTTTCGGAAAAATAATCGGCAAATTTCGCCTGCGTCTCCGGCCGGGAATCATCAATCACGTCCTCTCGTTGCGTCACGTAGATTTCGCTGGAGGAAATCGAGGCCCACTCCAGCATGTCTTTCAGAGTTCGCACTTGTGGGTCGGCGGAAACGATGTGTGGCATGCCTGAAATCGCTTTGAGCTCGAGCGCACCCCGTTGCTCAAGCGCAATCGCAGCCCTTTCAAAAGCAATGATGGATTGCGTGCGATTCACGATCGCCTGTAGAACACGATCGAGGTTCAACGTCGAAGTAATTTCTTTGCTGATCTCGACCAGTGTTTCGAGGATCTCGACCTTGCGTTCGGCTTGCAGCAGGCTGGCATTATGAAGAGCGTTCGCCGCAGTCTCGGCAACCGTGGTCAAAAGGAATAAATCATCGTCATCGAATGGTTTTCCATTCAGTTTGTTCAGTGCCTCGACGACTCCAACCTGATTCTCCTGGGCCACGATGGGCACGGCCACCACGGAGAAAATAATCTGTTCGCCGGCGCTAGCATTTCGGAGTTTCAATCGTTCGTCGTCAGGATCGCCAATGAGAATCGGCTCTCCAGATTCCGAGACTGCGCCGGCTATTCCATCGCCGCTCCTAATGAGTGTGCCCACAGCCACGCTGGCGTCATCGCCGTCGCGATTAAGCAATATGAGTTCAGCCTCATCCTTGACCAGCCACAGGTTGACCGCCTGCACGTTTAGAATCTCGCGAAACTTTGCGGCCACAATCGGGAGTAAGTCGTCCATCTCCAGCGTGGAATTGAATACTTTCTCGAGATCGTAAAGTTGGGCGAGGCGCGAAATAGATTGCAGGTGCGAATTTCGCTCACGTTCCTGCTCAAGTGCGCTGGCTATAGCGGGAGCCACCAAATCAACGAGCTCAACCAGCATGCCGAGATCATCCTGCGTCAGAGGGCTATCAAAGCTCAGAACCTCCAGCGTGCCGATAAGCGCGCCATCTAGCAGGAAAGGAACATACGCAAGGGATTGAATGGTACGGCGGGCGTGAATGTGCGCATAGTCTTCCCGCGCCAGTTCGGAACCGGAAAACAGAAGGGCTTCCTGCCGTTCCGCTACTGCCCCCAGTGTGCCGGAATCGAGAGGGACGACCTCATTCTCAAGCCGCACGTCGCCGACAATTGCTTTGGCGTTCCATTCTGTTTCTTCAGGATTCTCAATTACGTAGATGAGGACCGAGGCATCGAGGAAAATTTCAGCCACATGTTGCGCTAATAGCAATGCACGCGGACGGACCTCGCGCTCTCGCATCAGCGCGATCAGCAACTTTTCAGGGACGACGGCGGAACCGGACTCCTGGGTAGCCATGGTAGGGCCTTTCGCGACGCCGCTGAATTGGCCATCGCGAAGAATTCGTAAAAACAGGGGAGGTGCTACATCACGCTTGCAAGCCTAAAGCGCTCTGGCGATTGAGCGCGAACTGTACCAAACCGCCCTGACCAATGTCAATTACACATTATTCGTAGGCCAGTTCGCCCGGATAACCCTAATTGTAACCAGGGACGCCGCAATTTAAGAATCATATGCGCTGCGACAATGTAGAAAAGCTATTCCTCCGTATAAGTCCCGTAAAACAATCTCTCCTTCAACCAAGGCGGTCGGAACGGCTTGCTATCAGTGCAATGGGCAAGCCCACAAACAGTGTATGTGAGATCACGAGGTTGAGAAGCGCGCCAGCCGAGGCTGGCGGCTGTTTCGGAGCCGCCGAGAGCGGGACAATCAGGTAGTGCATAAAGCAAAATACACCGATGCCAAAGATTGGTCCGAACAATTCAGGTTTCTTCAGCAGCGCCGGCAGTCTCAGAGTCATCAAGTAATACGCTGCGGCCACAGAAAGAGCGATCAGAAAATGAATCCCACAGCCGATAGCGGCGCCTACCCATCCTTCTTTAAAAGCCCTCACCCCGAGCAGTCCGCTGGCAATGAACTGGAAGACCCTGATGGCGGACACTCTATTGATCCAGCTAATAACCACGGCTGCATCCAAGCCATCAAGCACCCCCGCCACAAGTCCGCCCGTAAGTATCGTCTTAAAAGCGCGAGGGTTCCCTATTCGGCCACTTACCTGGCTATTGACGATCCGAGATAAGTCGGACGAATCCATAAGGCCAACGAGAACGCCGGCTCTCCCCGATCTATCCGCCGGCTATCGCTCCTATGATCAAAAAAGGCTCTCTGCCCGACGCGACCGAGTCGGGTAGTGGCGCGTCCGGCGGTTCGTGAGACAGATCTTCCTCACAGGCGAAAAATCGCAGAAATGGACGGCGCTCTTGCGTGACATGATCGCGGATCGTCCCACGAAGCATTGGATAGCGCGCCTCGAGCGCATCAAGGACCGCCCGCGACGTCAGCGGACCCTCCACTTCGAGCGTGACCTCGCTGCCGACGTGCGCCAGTGTTCGCAGATGTTGGGGAAGTATGACTCGGATCATTCTGCAACTACCTCACAAAACCGAAGGCGGCGTTCGTGTGATTTTACAACACCAACTTGCGGGGCAGTCGGCGATTCCAGCGACACCCGGTGTGACCGCCCTCACTTGAGAAATTTCAGAGGTCCTTTCACTGGCTGTATGCAAGTCGCGCGTCAGCCCTAAGCTCCCCCAGTGTTCAGG
>JBOGLB010000076.1:0-4795 GCA_050745965.1 Terriglobales bacterium
ATGGAAGGCTTGCGACACCAGCTTTCACAAGGCGCGGGCATGTGGTCTATAGGCACCGGACCGCGTTACAGCTACTACAAATTGGTGGATTCGGTTTTGCCCAAATCTACCAGCGGCCACGAAAGCAACTTTTTTGACGGCATTGACACGACTTTGCCCGGCCTTGCCAGGCGACTCGGAGACGACGTCAATAAGTTACCGAAATTCCGCTCCAGACTGGAACGTGTACAGACTGAAATCGAGAACGCATCGCAACAGAGTAATACTGTCCCTAGCCGCGCGGCGCCATCTCTTCTCTCGGCTCTGAATCATTTTGAGGTGCTGATTCAGTCGGTGGAAAGCAGCTCGCTTGACCCTCGCCAAAAGCTCGACCTGATTACTGTGCTGAAGGAAAAGCATCAGCAGTGCGAAACGGCAGCAAACCTGGCAATGGGCATTTCATTGGATGCGACGGTTGCGCCCGCAAAGGGATCGCCGTCCAAATTGCCATCTGAAGGTGATGCCTTGACGGTCGTATCCCCGGGGCAACGATTAACCGTGCTGGTGAAGTTTCACAATAGTTCGAAATATCCTCTCAAGATCGAGAGGCTATCGGTAGAATCGGCGCAAGATTGGGTTACCGGAACCTACAAAGGAGACAATCGCAATTTCGTGAAGGCCGGTGAGGATTTTTATGCAAACTTCCGCCTGAGAGTTCCGGTGGATGCGCCTGATACGCGTCCCTATTGGCATCGGGACAATCCGGAAACAGAAAGCGTCAACATAATTGATGATGAGAATTACGCGACGCTGCCTTTTCCTCCTCCGCCTTTGCGAATTCGTGCCGACTATCGCATCACGGGGCGCGCCGATCTGGCAATTGCTGGAATACAGGTTAGGGGCACCGATGGTCCGGCCGGGGCAATTGAGGCTACGGTCAGGGTTCCGTTCGTTGAGAAGGATGGTAGAGAACGCGATCCCGACTTGGCCGTTGCGCCTGCTTTCTCGGTAATGCTCGAACCAGGAACGCAGGTCATTGCCACGAACCAAAGCTCTAGCAAGACAGTGAAAGTCGGAGTGAGCAGCAATGTATCCGGGTTAACCAAGGGCAGGTTGCGCCTCGATGTTCCGCAAGGCTGGAAAGTTGAGCCGCGCACCGTGGCGGTGGATTTTCACGCTCGCGGCCAGAAGCAGGACTTCGAATTCACAATCGTTCCAGACAAACTGGTAGAAGGAAGGGCCAATCTTCACGCCGTTTTCGAATCTGGGGGGAAACGCTTCACTGAAGGCTATACCCTCGTGACGCGGGAAGATATTGGCGGATTTTATTACTACCAACCCGCGGTGCAGCGGGTCAGCATGGTGGACGTCAAGACTCCACCTGAACTCATGGTTGGTTACATCATGGGAGCGGGCGATGATATTCCCACAGTGCTGAAGCAAATTGGAATGAACATTACCATGATTACGGCGGAAGACCTGGCGGGCGAAGACTGGTCTAAATACGGCACTATCGTGCTTGGAATCCGCGCCTATGACACGCAGCGCGATCTGGTCGCCAACAATGCCAGGCTGATGAAATACGTTTTCGATGGCGGTACGCTGGTGGCGCAATACAACGCGGGCATCGGCGACTTTAACAGAGAGAACCTCACGCCTTTTCCCGCCGAACTAAGCCGACAGCGCGTCACCGTCGAAGAGGCTCCCGTGGATATTCTTGAACCGCATGACACCATCTTTCATTATCCAAACGAGATTCGTGCAAGCGATTTTGACGGGTGGGTGCAAGAGCGCGGGCTTTATTTCATGGACCAGTGGGATGATCATTTCAAGCCGCTGCTCGCCTGCCACGATCCCGGACAGGCGCCACAGAAAGGCGGGCTCTTGCGCGCAGGGTACGGGAAGGGCGTTTACATCTACACGGGATACGCATTTTTCCGACAATTGCCGGATGGAGTTCCCGGGGCGGTTCGTCTGTTTGTGAATCTGTTGAGCTCCGGACATGAGGGACAGCGATTGGATATGAATGCGCAAGCGTCCGAGCGTTGAGGTGCAAGCACGGCCTCGCACTTTTTAAATGTCCACTCCGCCTCAGACCGCAGAAAATTCTCCCAAGCTGATTCGTGGTATTGGTCTCACGAGCGCAATTGCGCTCAATATGACCGACATGATTGGAGTCGGCCCGTTCATTACACTTCCCCTAATCGTGACTGCAATGGGCGGCCCGCAAGCGATGCTGGGCTGGATCGCGGGCGCAATTTTCGCCATGTGCGATGGCTTGATATGGGCAGAATTAGGCGCCGCCATGCCAGGATCGGGCGGCTCGTATCGTTATTTGCGCGAGATTTATGGAAGGAACCGCTTCGGAAAATTAGTTTCTTTTCTCTTCATCTGGCAACTTTCTTTCAGCGCCCCACTCTCCATTGCTTCGGGAGCGATCGGACTTGGGGGCTATGCCTCGTATTACTGGCCCGGCCTCGAACGTGAGTATGTAGCTCGCAATTGGAGCGCGCAACTTCCACTGCTGGGTCCGCTGAATCTTCACTGGCTAATTTCCGGCGCAACGCTGTTGTCAGTCGGAGTGATTGCAATCGCGGTTTTCCTTTTATATCGCAAAATAACCAGCATCGGATGGTTGTCGAAAGGGCTTTGGCTCGGCGTGATGTTCACGATTGGTTGGATTATCTTCGCGGGCCTGACTCATTTTGACCGGTCTCGCGCCTTTAGCTTGCCCACCGGCGCATTCACGTTATCGCACGGGTTTTTTTTGGGTTTAGGCGCGGCCATGCTCATTGCGACCTATGATTATTGGGGCTACTACAATGTCTGCTTTCTAGGCGACGAAGTGAAAGACCCAAGGAAGACGATTCCGCGAGCGCTGCTGCTATCCATTCTTCTCACGGCGTGTCTATACATAGTGATGAACATTTGCATACTCGGAGTGATACCGTGGCAGGAAATAGTCCATCCAAAACATTCCGAGAGCGGATTCTATGTAATCTCGCTTTTTATGCAGAAAATTTACGGTGCCTGGGCCGCCAAACTGGTAACTGCCCTTGTGATGTGGACTGCGTTCGCCTCGATATTTTCTCTCATGCTAGGCTACTCTCGCGTCCCTTACGCTGCGGCTCTTGATGGCAATTATTTTCGCAGCTTTGCGAGGGTACATCCCAAGTACCGCTTTCCACACATTTCTCTGCTGGCTCTTGGCGGCGTAACGTTGCTGTTCTGTTTCCTGCCATTGGCGGACGTGATTGCGGCATTGGTAGTCATTCGCATCACCCTTCAATTCCTTATGCAGGCAATTGGATTGATTGTTCTGCGGATTAAGGAGCCGAATCTGGCTCGTCCTTTTCGGATGTGGCTCTATCCCGTCCCCTCACTCGCAGCTATCATTGGATTCGTCTTCATTCTAGTTTCCCGCACAGGATCACTTGTTCAACTTCGGTACGCTCTGTTAATCCTTCTCACCGGCGTTGGCATTTTTCTGGCGCGAGCATGGCACGAGAGACAATGGCCGTTCGAGAGCCGGATTCCGGGCGCGCTGGCTCAGGGTAGCGGCGAATAGTTATGGCGGATTCGCTAAATAGTCCATTGCCGGGCAGTCTTACAGGAGCTTCCCGCGGAGAATCGCCGTGGGCTCCGCTGGGCGAACCCCTGTTCCGGTCGCTATGGATCGCGGCGGTAATTTCATATACAGGCACGTGGATGCAGAATGTCGGCGCGGGCTGGCTGATGACGCAGCTCACCACGTCTCCGCTGATGGTGAGCCTGGTGCAAGCGGCAACGACGCTGCCCGTATTCCTGGTCATCTTGCCGGCGGGCGCGCTGGCAGACATGGTGGATCGGCGTCGCTTCCTGCTGATCACGCAGGGATGGATGGTAATGGCTTCGGCTGCCTTAGGGGTTCTGAGCCTGATGCATCACATAACGCCGTGGGTGCTGCTCGGGTTCACATTCATTTTGGGGCTGGGCGCGGTGATGAACGATCCTGCATGGCAGGCAATCACACCGGAGATTGTCTCCGCTCGCCGTCACGCATCCGCGGTTGCGCTAAATTCGGTTGGCTTTAATGTTGCCCGTGCCGTCGGCCCGGCGTTGGGAGGAATAGTGATCGCGGCCACCAACTCCGGAGTTGCGTTCCTGCTCAATGCCCTATCCTTTTTCGGAGTTATCTTCTTTCTGTATCGTTGGCGGCGTCCTGCGATCGAACAGGTTGAAACAGGGAAAGTCATGGCAGCGATTCACGCTGGGCTTCGCTACGGATTCGGGACCCCCCTGGTGCGCTGCGTTTTAATCCGCACGGGAGCTTTCAGCCTCGCCGCGAGTTCGCTGCTGGCGCTGCTTCCGATTCTGGCGCGCCCTCACGGCGCAACCGGTTATGGGCTGCTACTTGGATCTTTCGGACTGGGGGCGCTTGCTGGAGCAGCGGTGCTGCCTCGGCTCCGCAATCGGCTCTCTGTGGACGGCGTGGTCGCGGTCGCAATCGTAATATTTGCGGTAATGACGTTCGCTGCGGGAAGAGTACAAACATTTAGCTGGCTTTGTCTGGTATTGTTCACAAGCGGAACTGCATGGATTGGGATCCTCGCCTGCCTAAATGTAGCGGCGCAAACCATGTCTCCGCCCCGGCTGCGGGCGCGGGCGCTCTCGTTGTACCTGCTCGTGCTGCAAGGCGGAATGGCGATTGGAAGCGCAGCATGGGGTGAGCTGGCGGTCAGAGTCGGAATTCCCTGGACCTTGCTCTATTCGGCACTGGCTCTAATTGCCGGGCTCTTTACGATAAAGCGCTTCCGCCTCTCTGAACGCGAGTTTG
>JBOGLB010000077.1:0-2545 GCA_050745965.1 Terriglobales bacterium
ATGCCTGACGTAAACATAACGGTTGACGGCAAAAAGGTCACGGCTCCTGCTGGGACGCTACTGATCGAAGCCTGCAAAACGGCAGGCATCGAAGTGCCGTCATTTTGCTACTACCCCAACCTCTCGCTACAGGGCGCTTGCCGCATGTGTCTGGTTAGGGTCGAGAAGATGCCGAAACTCCAAACTGCATGCACGACGGTCATCACAGAAGGAATGGTCGTCGCAACTGGGACCGAGGAGATTCATCAGGCGCGCAAGAGCATGGTGGAAATGCTTCTCGGCAACCATCCTCTTGATTGCCCGGTATGCGATGCCGGAGGCTAGTGCGAACTTCAGGACATGACATTCTCGTACGGCGCGGCGGAATCAAAATTCATTGACATAAAAAATCATCGCGAAGAGCAGCAGTGGTCGCCCGTCGTTTATTTCGACCGGCCGCGTTGCATCTTGTGTTACCGCTGCGTCCGCGTATGTGGTGAGGGCATGGATGTCTGGGCCTTGGGCGTGCAGAATCGCGGGGTAAGTTCCATCATCGCCCCTAATCTTGAAGATCATCTAGATTGCGAAGAGTGCGGCATGTGCATTGATATCTGTCCCGTGGGCGCGCTGACCTCAGGCGCTTACCGGTACAAGACCCGGCCGTGGGAAATGAATCACATCGGCACGACCTGTACTCATTGCGCCGACGGATGCAAGACCACGCTCGGCGTGCGCCGCTCCGACACTGGCATGGAAATTGTACGCGGAGACAATCGCGACAAGAGTGGAATCAATGGAGATTTTCTCTGCATAAAAGGCCGTTACGCGTTCGATTTCGCGAACCATGAAGACCGGCTGACTCAGCCGCTGGTCCGAAAGGACGGACGGCTCGCCCCTTCCACGTGGGAAGAGGCATTTCAGTTGGTTGGCAAGAAGTTTGCCGAAGTGCGCGACGCCGGAGTGCAAGATGCTGGGGTGCGTGACAAAGACGGCGGAAAAGCGATTGGCGTCGTCGGATCAACCCGAACCACGAACGAAGAGAATTATCTTCTGCAAAAATTCGCCCGCGTGGTTCTCCGCACTAATAATATTGATCATCATCGCACTGCGGACTTCCCCGCCTTCGCCGCCGCGCTATACGGAAAGCAAGAATCAACCGCAACCATGCGAGACGTATTCAATGCGCCCGCGATTCTGTTGATTGGCAATAATCCGACGGACGAGCATCCGCTGCTCGCCTGGCAAATCCGCAATAATGTTCGCTTGCACGGAGCGCGCTTGTATGTTGTGAATTCGGAACCGATCAAGCTTCGGCGCCAGGCCACAGTCTTTACCAGGGTTCCGAAAGGTGCGGAAGGAAAAGTTGGTGCTTTCCTTTCTGGAAACGATTCCGCCCTCGACGCGCTCGCCACCGATAAAAGCCAGCGGGAGTCCTTCAGCGCATTGCGCGAAACGCTTCGCGGCGAAAAGAATTTAGTCATCATTTTTGGATCCGAAATTCGCGGCGAGGCCGTCGCCGCGTTGGTGAATTTCGGCAACAAGATCGAAGGCGCAAAATTCGTTTGCCTCGGCGATTACGCGAACTCGCGGGGCGCCTCGGACATGGGACTATATCCTGACTTGCTTCCCGGCTATCAACCGGTTGCCAAGACTGGAAAGCTCCACGAAGAATGGGGCGGCATTCCGCTCACGCCTGGGTTAACACTGAATGAAATGGTTGACGCTGCGAAAACGGGAAGGCTGAAAGCCCTCTACGTAGTAGGAGCAAACCCGGTGGGGCGTTTTAATCTGGAGCCGTCGGTCTTGGCCCAGACTTTTGTCGTGGTGCAGGACATGTTTTTAACCGAAACTGCGGCTATCGCTGACGTTGTCCTGCCTGCGGCGAGCGCCTACGAAAAGTCCGGAACATTCACCAACACCTGCGGCGACTTGCAAATTGTAAAGAAGGCGGGCGAAGTCACCGCAGTCAAATCCGATTTCGAGATGATTGTCCGAATCGCTGACGCCGCGGGATTTGACGTGGGCAAGCTGGTGCCCTTCAGTCGCGGCAGTCGCGCCGACATGGGGCAATCGCGCGGCGCTCAATCCGGCGAAAACGACCGTCATAGCGTATGGCTCGAAGCCCATGGACTCGAACCCAAGATGAGCCCATTTGATCCCATGGCGATTCTTGACGAAATCCAGAGACTGGTGCCGGGTTACGACGTATCGCGAATTAACCTGCTGGCCGGCAACGATGAACACACCAGGCTTTACAATGGCGGCCCCGGCTCGTCCCACGATCCAAATCTAATTGTGCCCGCCAACAATGATTTATTCAGCTCGGGAACGTTGGGGCGATATTCCCGTACATTGAATTCCGTGATGGAGAACCACCATAAAGACCCCGCCGAGGCGGAGGTCGCGGACTGACGCAAGCATCACAACCACTAAATGACTCCAACTAACTTTACATTGCAGGATGCGGAACTGTGACCCTGGGCACTTTCATCATTGTTTCGCTGGTCAAAATTGTGATTGCTCTATTTGTGCTGCTCACCGCCGTGGCCTACACCGTCTGGCTTGA
>JBOGLB010000078.1:0-6962 GCA_050745965.1 Terriglobales bacterium
AATGTTGATGGGATCGTTCCCGAGAAAAACTCGCTGTTCCTTGTTAATGCTGATCACCAGGCGCTCTTCGGTGATTTCTTTGACAGTTCTGGTTTTAGGCACGCTGACGTCTATACCGGATTCCAAAACTGGAGCAGTCACCATAAAAATGATCAGCAGCACGAGCACCACATCAACCAGCGGCGTGATGTTTATGTCGGCAAGCGCGATTTGCGTGCGTCCGTTCGCAGCAGTAAAAGCCATTACCGCCGGACCTCGCTGGCTTCAACGCCGCTATAAGCAGGAGTGATTGCAGGCTGCCGCTCGACTACATTCAGCATTTCAAGGGCAAAGTCATCGCCGCGGGATGCGAATTCGCGAATCGAACCACCAATCAGATTGTATGCAATAACCGCGGGGATCGCGGCGGCAAGTCCCGCGGCGGTGGTGATAAGAGCTTCTGAAATTCCGGGCGCAACAGCGCGTAGTGTCGCACCGCCAGCCGTGCCCAGGCCGTGGAACGCATCAATGATGCCCCAGACAGTTCCAAATAGCCCGATAAAAGGCGTAACTGCGGCGGTGATGGCTAGCCAGGGAAGATTCCGTTCAAAACGTGTGATCTCCTCGGAGGTTGCAATCTGCATTGCCCGCTGAACGGCGATGGGGTTACCGACGACACCACCCTGGCGGCGATATTCTTCGAACCCGCTCTCGAAAACTCCCACAAGCGGGCTGGGACGGAATTGGTCCGCCACCGCTCCAACGTCCTGCAAGCGTTGCGCCTTACGAAAGGCGCGCACGAATCTTCCGCTTTGGACCCGCGCTCTTCGCAACAGGCTCCATTTGGAAAGAATAATTGCCCAGGAAACGAGGCTGAACGCAAGCAAAATCACTAAAACAACTTTAGCGACGGGACCGGTTTCGCCGAGCAAGTCTAATATCTCGCCGCTGACCACTACTGCCATAAATGGGGGAAGATGCATTAGGTTTGGGAGAATGCCTCAGTAGATTAGTTAAGGTCTGATTATAGACCAGTAATGGGCAGGACTTTTCCGGCGCATCCGGTTCATTAACATTCGGCAAAAACGCGGAGCCATACGCCCGCCCCGAAGCAACCCGGCATCATAAGGGTGGCTAAAAATGAGACGCATCCGCCACTCGTCGGCGTACAAATAGCTCACCCTGAAGGGAGGAATTATGGCGCACTATGGCACGTTACGTGACAGTCTTCTTGACTCGCAAACAGACACCGCCGCCGACATCCGAGGCGCAAGCATCTACGGGCCCGGGGATAAAAAGCTGGGAAAGATTGACGATGTGATCTTTGACCACGCCACCGGTAACATTCACTACGTCATCGTGCATACTGGAGGATGGTTATCCACCAAGAAATTCATTGTGCCGCCGCAACAGCTTCGCGCCTCCAGCCAACACAAAGACGATTTCGACATCAACCTGACCAAGCAACAGATTGAGAAGTTTCCGCCTTATGACGATTCGGCATTAGCGTCGGAAGGAAAGTGGCGCGACTATGAAAGTCGCTACCAGGACTCATGGGTGGGCGGGGCGGTGCAGCACCGCGGAGGAAGCGACCACAATGTGACGCCGACGGCTGACGAAATGCCTGAGGAGGCCGGTTCTATCGGCAGCCAGATCAGCCGTGAAGAGAATGCAAGCCTCACGGCTGACCGTATCGTTCCCGCAGGGGCCGATGAAGTCGTCATCAACAACACGGCAGTTGGCATAGGGAGCCGCTGGTCAAATTTCGAAGATCGCTTGCGGCAGCGGCGCAGGGACATCATCAGCCAATGCGAAACTTGCCGGGCAGAATCACTGCCTGGAACCGCCTCGGAACGGGAACGAGACGAGCTTCGTAAAGCCGGATAAATTTTTAGTCTCCGTTTTTTAGTCTCCATTAAGATCGAGGCCGCGGCCAACCCCTGCGGTCTTTGTCTATTCTGCCTCAGATTTCCTTGACCTGAGCGGGGCGACCTTGTAGATTTTGCCGCAATGGACCTTCAAAGTGCCGCCGCCGATCCTGCAAAGAGTCTCCCAAACCTCAAAGCGGGATTTATACTGGCAGGGATTATTTTCGTGGCGGAACTTGTTTGGGGGGTTCAAAAGGAACTTGCAAGAGGTTTGCCTCACTCCGAATCGGCTGGCGGTTATGCCGCAGCCTTGTCATTGGTCGGAGCAATTGTTTCCACCGCATTTGTACTGCACTGCATATCGAGCTATCACTACGTTTTGTCTGATGTAGAGGGCTGGTCTCATCCAATAACACCTCGGCGCGCGGTGCGCTTTCACTTTATTCCAATCTTCAATTTGTATTGGGACTTTAAGTGGCCGCACGAGATTGCAAAATTTGTGAACTGGCGACTGCAGCGTCATAGGATGTCTGGATTTCTTGTAGGAGCTTGGGTCCTCTCGGGTTTCTCAGTGGGAGCGTTCTTTGACGTCAGTGTTGGGCTCGTGCTAATTCTCTCAGCATTTGCTTACCTGTCCCGCTGCCTAAGAGATGCGTTAGCCGCACCGGGGGTCCCTCTCGAAGCCCAGGCGACGAATCGGTTGGATGCAACTACTTATCCCATATAAACACAAAGATTTTCTAGGCCTTCTTTCTGCTATCCTTCACCCAATCTTCCTCGAATCTCGAACCTCATGCTCGCCGAACTGCGGCTCGAAAATTACGCAGTCATTGATAGTCTGGCGGTAGAGTTCGCTGCTGGATTGAATCTTCTTACCGGCGAAACCGGCGCCGGCAAATCCATCCTGATTGATGCCCTCGCTCTCCTGCTCGGCGACAAAGCCTCTTCCGACGTAATTCGCGCCGGCTCCGAACGCGCGATGCTGTCAGCCGTTTTCGAGCTTGAGGGCCCGGCAGAAAAGGCGGTTCCCAAAATACTCGTAGCGAATGGCATTGATGCCAATGAGGATGAGCCGTCCACAATTCTTCGCCGCGAAATTTCGCTTGGCGGCAAAGGGCGTGTCTTCGTCAACAACCAGCCCGCGACCGTCGCCGTACTCCGCCAATTAGCCCCTCATCTCGGAACCATTCACGCGCAGAACGAATCCATTTTGTCTTTTGATGCCGAGGCGAGACTTGGCCTGCTCGACGCCTACGCGGGGATACAGCTAGACACCATCCGCGATGCATATGCCGGATGGAAAAACATCGCCCGACGAATTAATGACCTCGAACAGGGGGAGCAGGATCGTCTCCGCCTGCTCGATTTGTGGACCTTTCAGAAGCGCGAAATCGAAGAAGCCGAACTACAGCTTGGCGAGGACGACCGGCTTGTGTCCGAAAAGCGCGTCTTAGCCAACGCCGAGAGAATCTACTCCTCTGCGATGAACGCCTTCGATCTGCTGTATGAAGGCGGCGCTTCAACGTCCTCGTCGCTTCGGGCAGCACAGAAACATCTGGATGAATTGGCGCGTTTCGAGCCGAAGTTCCATGATGCGCTGGCGGCGCTGGAGACGGCGCGCATCAGCGTCGAAGATGTCGGGGCAACTCTGCGCGATTATGCCGGAGGAATTCATGCGTCCCCGGAACATTTGGCCGAGGTCGAAGACCGCCTTGCCGCAATTGATCGCCTAAAACGCAAGTACGGTGCCTCTCTGGAGGAGGTCGTGGAGTTTGGGACGGACGTCGCTCGCAAACTTTCTGAGATGGAAAATAAGGACGAAATCTTGCGGCAACTTCACAGTGACCTATCCGCAGCGGCCCAGGATTATTTGAATGATGCGCGAACAATTTCGAAGAAGCGCCACGAAGCCGCCCGAAAACTCGAAAAATTAGTCGAAGCCGAGATCAACGATTTGGCGATGAAGTCGAAGTTTCAGATTGAGGTTAGTAGCAGCGATGAAGAGACAAACTGGACCACCTCTGGCTTCGATGAAGCAATCTATATGATCTCGACGAACCCCGGCGAACCCATGCGGCGATTGGAGCAGATTGCGTCCGGCGGAGAACTGTCGCGGTGCATGCTTGCCTTGAAATCAACCGTGGAGTCCAGTTCTGCCAGACAAAAAAAGAATGCCAACGGCCAGCGCACCCTGGTCTTCGACGAAATTGACACCGGCATCGGCGGGAGCGCGGCTGAGGCCGTGGGAAAAAAGCTCAAAAGTCTGGCCAGATCCAACCAGGTGCTCTGTGTAACTCATCTGCCGCAAATCGCCACGTTTGCTGATCACCACTACCTGATCGAAAAGAAAGATTCGCGCGGACGGGCGCGAACCACCGTCCGCCTCGTCACTGGCGAGGAACGAACCGAAGAGATCGCCCGCATGTTAAGTGGAGCGAAGTTGACGGAAACATCGCGAAAGCATGCGGAACAGATGCTGAAGACCAACGCCTGACGGGGGAGATCTCATGCAGTTCAAAGCCCTCGCAAAAGCCAAAGGGCTCTTGGTCAACTTTCGTAATATCTTCGCCGGCAGAATCCCTCTTTTCGTGAATTAACGCCATAAAGCAGGATTTCGATAACTAAGTTGCTGAAACTACACGGAAATTTGGCTCTTTCTTCCCCCAAAAACTCACGGGCACATGATACCGTGTTGCTTCAACTCAAAGGGTAGATTTTTTGGTCCAGTGCCGCCTGCAAGATCGCCGATTCCAGGCAATCGCCTTGCAAAGAACGTCTGCCTTAGCTAATATAAGTTAGCTAACCCTATTTAGCTGACATGGAAATGATCACTATACACAAAGCCAAGACCCAGCTCTCGCGTCTGATTGAAAAGGCCTGCCGGGGGGAAGACGTAGTCATCGCGCGCGGCTCCAAGCCTGTAGTTCGCCTGGTAGCGATTGAGGACGAGAAGGGGAACAGAAAACCTGGCGCATTAAAGGGAAAGATAAAGGTCGGTCCGGAATTCTTCGAGCCGCTTCCAGCCGAAGAATTGGATCGCTGGGAATAGTGGCATCTCTTCTACTGGATACGCATGCGCTGTTGTGGTGGCTTTCCGAAGATCAAGCTATGCCGGACTCTGCACGAAAATTGATCGCCAACAAGAGCAACACCGTTATGGTGAGCGCCGCATCGGCATGGGAAATCGCGACGAAAGTCCGGCTGGGAAAGCTGAACTCGGTAGCCCCGATTGTCGAAGATTTCTCTAATTATCTGGCTAACGAAAGGTTTCTCGAGCTAGCGATCACCACTCAACATGGTATTC
This sequence comes from Terriglobales bacterium, assembly GCA_050745965.1. GTDB lineage: Bacteria > Acidobacteriota > Terriglobia > Terriglobales > Acidobacteriaceae > PALSA-188. Next base: position 5,152 of record JBOGLB010000078.1, read on the forward strand.
GCGCCGGGTCGCTGCCTGGACCGCACCGGGATCCTTTTGATCGCATGCTTATTGCGCAAGCGCTGGAAGAAGATCTGCGCATCATCAGCAACGAGCAGATTTTTGACAATTACGGCGTGACCCGGTTTTGGTAGCTGGAGCCGTTCACTCGTCAATATTCCCCAATCGCTGTTAATCCCATGCGCTTGTTTGAGTTACATTGACCAATCGGATACTTTCAGATAGTTTTAAGAGACCTTCAGGATGGAGAAGTGTATCTTTGAAACAGGAAACGCAGAAACCGGAAACCCACTTGTCTGAAACGGGAAAAACGCTGCTTCTGTTGAAACCCCGAGGCTTTTGCGCAGGGGTTGTCCGCGCCATAGATATCGTGCGCATTGCCCTGGAAGCCTTCGGCCCTCCAATCTATGTGCGTAAGGAGATCGTCCACAACCGCTTTGTGGTCGAAGAGCTGCAAGGCAAGGGCGCGATTTTCGTTGATTGCGTAGAGGAAGTCCCCAACGGCGAACGCGTTATTTACAGTGCCCACGGAGTTTCGCCGGAGGTCCGCGAGGCCAGCAAGCATCGGGGATTAAGAGTCATTGACGCAACCTGCCCGCTGGTCACCAAGGTCCATGTCGAGGCGGTTAAGTTTGCCAAGGAAGGCTATTCGTTAGTGCTCATTGGGCATCGTGACCACGATGAAGTTATTGGAACTCTCGGCGAGGCGCCTGTGGTAACACAAGTGGTGGGATCCCCGGAAGAAGCGGCGTCAGTGAACGTCCCGAATCCTGACCGCGTCGCTTATCTGACTCAGACTACTTTGAGCCTCGACGAGACCAAGGACATTATTGCCGCCCTGCGGCTGCGTTTCCCGAACATTAAAGCTCCGGCTGCGCAGGATATTTGCTATGCCACGGAAAACCGCCAGGTTGCGGTAAAGCACGTTGCTTCCGATGCGGAATTGTTGCTCGTCGTTGGCTCGGATAACAGCTCAAATTCCAATCGGCTGGTGGAAGTCGCACGCAATCTGGGCGCGGGTTCGCATCTAATAGACAGTTACCGCGACATTCAGCCGGAATGGCTCGAGGGCGTAAGGACCATCGCCCTTACCGCTGGGGCTTCCGCGCCGGAGTGCCTGGTGGAGGAAGTAACGAAATTTCTAGGCACCAAAGGCTTCGATAACGTGCAGGAAGTAGAAGTAATGCCCGAAAATGTACGCTTCGGATTGCCTCCTGAAATTGTGGAAGCAATAGCCAGCGCACCCTCTGCTGTGGCCGTTAGTTAAAACTAAATATGGAAGAGACCTCCTCCTCGTCTCCGCTTGCTAACGCCGGTCCTCAACTTCATTTTGGCAAAATCGCTGATCTGGGCATTCGTGTGGCTGCGGCAATTGATGCAGCGCGGCAATGCCTATTTTCGCAACAACATGAGGAGGGATACTGGTGCGGGGAACTCGAAGGCGACGCTACTCTGGAGTCGGATTACATTCTCCTGCACACGCTTTTAGGTTCTGTAAATCCAGAACGTATTCAAAAAGCCGCCAACCATATTCTGAGGCACCAAAATGACGATGGCGGTTGGAGCATTTTCCCCGGTGGACCGTCAAATCTCGGCGTTTCGGTCAAAGCTTATTTCGGCTTAAAGCTTGCGGGCTATCTCGCGGGTTGTGCTGAGCTGACGCGCGCGAGAAAGAAAATTCTTGAACTGGGCGGCGTCACCAAAGTCAATACTTTTACCAAGATTTCTCTCTGCTTCTTCGGTCAGTACGACTACGACGCGGTTCCCGCAATTCCGCCAGATATTGTGCTGTTTCCTAATTGGTTTTGGTT
>JBOGLB010000079.1:0-4493 GCA_050745965.1 Terriglobales bacterium
CTTCTTCGCGGGCCAATCGTATCGCCATCGCGTAGGATTCTTCCGTCGAAATGCCAAGGTCTTCGTCCGCTAGCGACTGATCGTAAATCTTGGGAACGATGGCGCTGGCCATGTGCTTTGCACCTTCGATTCCATGGAACGGGGAATCGGGCTGCAACGAAATGCATCGAATCTTGGGATTCAGCTCCTTCAATCGCCGCGACGTTCCCACGAAGGTTCCGCTCGTCCCCATCATGGAAACAAAATGGGTGACGCCGCCTTCGGTCTGTTTCCAGATTTCGTTTGCCGTCCCGTAATAATGCGCCTGCCAGTTGGCATCGTTGGAATATTGATCGGCGTAAAAATATTTATCGGGATGCTTCGCATGAAGCTCGCGGGCTACGCGAATCGCTCCGTCGGAGCCATCGGCAGGATCGGTGTAAACAATGTTCGCACCGTAAGCGTGCAGAATATGTTTGCGCTCGATGGAGACATTTTCCGGCATGCACAGAGTCACGGGGAAACCCTCGGCCGCTCCGAACATGGCATAGGCGATGCCGGTATTTCCGCTGGTGGAGTCGAGCAGAGTCTTGCCCGATCCAAATTTTCCGCTGCGGCGCCCTTCTGAAATAATCCGTGCTGCGGCCCGATCTTTGACCGACCCTCCGGGATTGAACCACTCGGCCTTGCCCAACAATGTTATTCCCGGAAGATCGCGGGCGATGCTTTCGAAGCGAAGCAGAGGCGTGTTTCCGACGCGGTCGAGTGTGTTCTGTCCTAATGCGGAACCTGGAGTACGCGAGCGCAAATCACCTAAAGATTCAGCAGCTTGAGAGGGATTTCGCGAAATGTGATTTACGGTGCTGTGGTACAACTCGACTGCGCGAGTATTCGCATCGGCTTCCGCGCGTGATTCGGGTTTATGGGAGTCTGCCGGCATGAAGAGGGAACAACTACCATAACTATAGTAATGTTCCTTACAACCCAATTACAGCATCTTGCAATGAGAGTTAGATTATAAAAGACCATGTCCGGATGCGCCGCCGCTGAATACATTCGCGGGGAGTGAGCATCCAAAAGGGCAACTAAGAGAAAGAGTACACAATGGCGACGAAGACAATCGAACGGACTTACGACGAAGTGCTGACCTGGCTGAAGGATCACTGGTTTGACTTGATTGAGGCGCCAGGGATGCAAGGGCGCGTCTTTCTGAAGAAATATAACGTCTCGGCGGCCATTCAGAAAGATGGCGACGATGGGACGAAGATATTTGCCTATCCCGGATATTTGATTGGCGGCGAGATTTCGAAGCTGATCAATCGTGGCTATCAGCAATTTTTGAAAACGTCGAAGACCGAGGTCGCAGCCACTGCCGATCACTTGAAGGCCTTGCAGCAATTCACCGAAGAGTTAAAGGAAGGCCTGCAACTGCCCACGCTCTACAACGAGTCGCTGGGTACGGTGAGCGACTCGTACCAATACGATCGCGTGGAAGACCGCGACAAGCCGAAGCCGGAGCGCCCAAAGCGTCCTTGGGAAAAGGCCGGAGTCGCGGCGGTCGCCGTCGCGAAGAAAAAGACACGCGCTTGAATCCCTCGTAACGCAACTGCAGATTCCTCGCCGATGAAGCTGGCTCGGAATGACAGAACTTTTAAATTTCTATCCCGCTTGAGTGCTACCAGCCTCTCGGACTAAACTCTGCTGCGGTGAACTCTCCAATGAAACTTTTTCCCATAATTCTGTTGTCGCTGTCGTTCTGCGTGGGACCATGCTTTGCGGACGAACCTGAGCACCACGAGGAACTGACGCAAGAGCAACTCGGCACGGTGCACTTTCCGGTCACATGCTCTCCGTCAGTTCAGAAGCCCTTTGAGCGTGGAGTGGCGCTGCTTCATTCCTTCTGGTACGAGCAGGCGGAAACAACTTTTGAACAGATTGCGAAGGACGACCCGCGATGTGCGATGGCGCATTGGGGAATTGCCATGAGCCTTTGGCATGAGCTGTGGAACCGTCCGGATGCTGCGACCATTCAGCGCGGACTGTCGGAGGCGAAGATCGCAAACGCGTTCCACCCTAAGAGTGATCGGGAGCGCGATTACATTGCGGCGATCAACGCCTTTTACTCAGGCTCAAAAACCCGAAAGTTTGAAAGCCGGGCGACCGCGTACTCGAAGGCGATGCAGAAAGTGTATCGGCGAAATCCTGACGATCACGAGGCGGCCGCGTTTTATGCTTTGTCATTGCTTGCGTCGGAGTCTGAGCACGATACGGGAGAGGTAAATCGAAAAAAGGCCGCCGCAGTTCTGGAGAAAGTGTTTGCGGTTGACCCGAATCATCCGGGCGTGGTTCATTATCTGATTCACACTTACGACACGGCCGACATGGCTGCTCTCGGCCTGCCTGCCGCCAGGCGATATGCGCGGATCGCGCCCGCGGCGCCTCACGCACTGCACATGCCGTCTCACATCTTCGCCCGGCTTGGGCTTTGGCAGGACGACATAAGTTCGAATCTGGCTTCGATTGCCGCGAGCCGCAAGTATGCTGAAATGGGCGGAGAGGGCCACGAATTCCACGCCATGGACTTTTTGTTCTATGCATATATGCAGAGCGGGCGCGAGGAGGATGCGCATCGCTTGATTGATGAAATAAGAGCAATGCCGCCAATGAAGGATATGTACGGCATGGGATACGATCCGCGAATGTCAACGTTGGTGACGTTTGAGGCGATGTATCCGCTGGAACTTCATCATTGGCACGAAGCGGCTGAATTGGCGATGGTTCCCGGAGCCTCTCCCGAAGATGATTCGATAACCCACTGGGCTCGCGCTATCGGTTTAGCTCATCTTGGCAAAGTCCCCGACGACCGAAAGGAAGTTGAGGAAATCGAAGCCATACGCAAGAAACTGCGGGAAGAGAGAAAGTCAAACTCAACACTGGATGCCATTGACCGGGATCGGAAGGAAGCTGAAGCCTGGGCGGAATATGCGGAGGGGAAGACAGCCGATGCGATCAGCCTTTTGAGGTCAATTGAAAAGAACGGCGCTTTTGAGGCTTCGGACCAGCTTCCAGCCCGCGAGATGCTGGCAGATATGTTCCTGAAGATGAACCGGCCTGCGGAAGCTCTGACAGAATATGAAGCGGACTTGAAGATTAATCTCAATCGTTTCGATTCGCTGTACGGAGCGGCTCGGGCGGCGCAGCTTGCTGGGAAGAGTGAAAAGGCGTCCGATTACTATGCGCAACTGGTGAAGAGTTGCAATGGGTCAAGCTCGGGGCGTCCGGAACTGAGCGAGGCAAAAGAATGGCTGGCGAAACACCAGAACGTCAATGCCAGAAATTGAAGCCTATTGCCGGACTGGCCTTATGGAGATTCCAAAGTAGCTTGGCTATCAGTGCTGCGATAAGCGCCGCGGAACCAAGCGCCGCGTTGTATTCGCGATGCTTCATGTAGAGCCCCCAGGAGAAACCGCCGCCAGAGCGATGAGACGGTAGTCGAGGAATGAGGCGGGGAACTTCGCGAGTATAGTCCGCAAATTCCGGGAATGTTGTTCGCAGGAACGCTTCTTCGGCTTGTATCACCGGCATGTAAATTGCCGCGAAGATCACAGCGAGCAAGACCGCGACCCCCCCACTCAGCGCTGCCATGGCAAATCCCAAAGCTAGAATCAACGAGCCCAAGTAAAGAGGGTTGCGGCTATATGCGTAGGGACCGCCTGTCGCAAGTTTCTGATTCTTGTTAAGGTGTCCGGACGACACGGCGCGCACGAGAAGACAGATGATCACGAATGCAGATCCCGCCAAAATTGATTTGCGGGTTGGATGAGCGAGCCAGAGATATAGCACCACAAAAGCGAAGCCCGTAGGAACGCGTATGCGGCGTGCGATTCGCTGCCAGGCGGCTAACGATTCTCTATGCACGCGATGCTCTCAGCAATTGACGCGCGGAAGCGACAACTTCCTCGACGCTGATTGTCAGCAGGCCTTCGTCGGGATGTGCTCTCCGCTTGTGGGAGGTGATGCTCGCGGAATTTCTCAGCACGACGCTGCTCGTACTGAACGGGCCGTTGCGGGCGGGATCTGTGGGTCCGAAGATGGCGACGATAGGAACTCCCAACGCGGCTGCCAAGTGCATAGGCCCAGTATCGCCTCCGATGAACAAAGCAGCACGGCGCGTGAAAGCGATTAATTCAGTAAGAGAGAGTTTGACCGGATGCGCGTAATCTCCGCTCGACGCTTTAACTACTTCTGCCAAAGGTTCCTCGCCCGGACCGTAGTTGATCAAACATCGCACACCGTCTTCCGATAATTTTCTGGCGACCTCGCCGTAGCGTTGCGCCGGCCATTGCTTTGCTCCCCACCCCGCGCCGGGATTAAGCAGAATAAATTTCTCGATGCGATTTTCTTTGATATAGCGGTCACATTCTTTTTCCGCGCTGGCATCGCGGGGAAGTTCCGGCTTGCAGATTCCGAGTCGTGACCCGGCGAGTGTTTCCGCCAGTGAAAGATTCTGCTCG
>JBOGLB010000080.1:0-5368 GCA_050745965.1 Terriglobales bacterium
ACAAGCCACACGTAATGAATCACTCCGGCGATTGCGCTCACGTAGATCAATCGGTGCAGCGCTTGCCAACGCTTACCCCCTAAGCGACGTATCCATCCGGCGGTGGAAGTGAGAGCCAGGGGAATCAAGAAAACGAAACCTGCGAAGCCAACCGTTATAAATTTTCGCTTAACCACATCTGCGAGCATATCGTGCAGATCAAAAGATTTATCCAGCCATATGTAGGTGAGGAAGTGGAGACAGACGTAGAAAAAAGCGAAAAGCCCAAACATGCGGCGGAAACGAATGAGCCACGGCTGTTTCAGGAGCCGACGCAGCGGGGTGATGGACAGCGTGATGAGAAGGAACCGCATCGTCCAATCACCCGTCGCGTGGGTGATGACCTCGACCGGATTGGCGCCCAGGCCTTGTTGGAAGGCTTTCCAGCCAAGCCTCATCAGAGGCGCAAGGCACAGGACGAAAACAATCGCCTTCAACCAACGGATTTTGGCGGGAGCGCTCAGAAGTTTTTCTTGAGATCCATTCCAGTGTAAAGGCTAGCAACCTGGTTGTAGCCGTTGAACATCAGCGTTGCACGTTTAAAAAATTCACCCAACCTGCGTTCTTTGGCCTGGCTCCAGCGGGGATGATCCACGTTAGGATTTACATTCGAGTAAAAACCATACTCATTGGGAGCGGCGCGATTCCACGTATTGTGCGGCTGCTTGTCAACGAATCGAATCCGAACAAGAGCCTTCGCGCTCTTGAAACCGTACTTCCAGGGAACAACCATGCGGAGCGGTGCTCCATCCTGGTTGGGCAAGGCTGCCCCATACATACCGAAGCAAAGAAACGCGAGAGGATGCATGGCTTCATCCATCCGCAGACCTTCGACGTAGGGCCAATCTAGGACATTGGTACGCTGTCCCGGCATTTGCCTGGGGTCGAATAGGGTTGTGAATTCGACGAACTTAGCTTTGTCCTGTGGTTGAGCCTGCTTGATCAGATTGCTCAAGGAGAAGCCAACCCACGGCACGACGATGGACCATCCCTCGACACAGCGATGGCGGTAAATTCGTTCCTCTGGGGGAGCCATCTTGATGATTTCATCCACGTCAAGAACTTGCTTCTTTTTCACCAGACCATCAATGGTTACTTTCCAGGGGCTGGTTTTTAAATTTTTGGCAAGGCCAGCGGGTTCGTACTTGTCGGTTGAAAACTCGTAATAGTTGTTGTAATTCGATACGTCTTTGAATGGAGTGATTTTCTCGGTCGTGGAGAATGGGCTTTTTTGGATTCCTTGTATCGGCGCCAGCCCCGAGCCGCTGTCCGCCATCGCAGTCGAAGGCGATATAAGACTGCGGACGCCTAATCCCGCAATCGCCGCCGTTCCAGCAACCGCCATGCCTGCAAGAAACTTTCGGCGGTCGAGATACAGCCGATGGGGCGTAACTTCGGACCATTTAATGTCGGAACCCTTTTTTATCAGCATGAAAACACTCTCTTTTCAAAGTACGGGCCTGATCGCTTGTTGGATTGGCAAATACAGGTCCTGTTAGATATGACGCTAATAGTGCCGAAAAGTTGCACAAGGTGGACGGTAAACCGGGGCAGTAATAACATGGCATCAGATCCGATGCACGGGCATGATCTTCCGTAAAGACGAGAGGCTTTGATGGGCGCGTTGGCCAATACCGGAATCGTTATCTCTCGGGTGGGAATCTTCTCTTGAGATCGCGCAAATTCGTGAGCTTTTTGCCGAATATGCCGAATCCCTAGGGTTTAGCTTGTGCTTCCAGGACTTTGATCGTGAACTGGCTGGATTGCCTGGGGATTATGCACCCCCTCGGGGGAGGCTATTGCTGGCTAGGGTGGGTGCCGAGCCGGCCGGGTGCATTGCTCTGCATAGTCTTGACCCGAATATTTGCGAGATGAAGCGATTATATGTGCGTCCGCAATTTCGTGGACGATTGCTGGGCCGTTTGCTCGCAGAGACGGTCATTGCAGATGCGAAAAGAATGGGCTACACAAAGATGCGGCTGGATACGGTAGAGCCCAAGATGAGAAAGGCAGTAGCGCTTTATTGCACGTTGGGTTTCCGGGAGATAGATCCCTATCGGTTGAATCCGATCGAAGGGGCGATGTATATGGAATTGGAATTGGATCGTTATTCTGAAAGTGTTCCTTTTCGCCAGCAAAACGCCGGGTAAAAAATGTCCCGCCAAATAAAAAATGAAAAAAGTATTTTGTTGCTCTCCGCAATCAGCAAACGTGCCTCTTGTGGCGCGAGAGTGGGGAGTGCAGCTTTTTTGATGCAATGAATTTTCTCTTGCCAGAAGGTACTCTTCTGGTTACTATGCAGTCCATCCTCATCACCTGTCGGCTGTTTTCTTTATGAACATCGGCGAGACCATCAGAAACTACCGGTTACAAAAAGGAATGTCCCAGGGCGACATCGAAAAGCGCACTGGCTTATTGCGCTGCTACCTGTCGCGGGTGGAAAATGGCCATACAATACCATCGCTGGACACGCTTTCGAAAATAGCGGGCGCGATGGCGCTCCCCCTATGGCAGTTCTTCTCGGAAGAAGGGCATACCAACGGATCAAAGGGTTTGCCTCAACTCTCCGACGATGAAGTGCGTTTCCTAAGCCAGGTGCGCCGGTACGCGGTCAGTTTAAACGACAGCGACCGCAAGTTAGTGCTGGCCATGGTCAAGAAAATGGCGGCGAAATAGCTTTTGGCTGTGGCTTTTGGCAAGGACCGCGCTCGCGTCAAGTCTGCGAATTTCTAAATTCATCCCTCTACGATCCACGAAAGCTATCTTCACGTCGTGGCTGAAGCCAAAAGCCAAAAGCCAAAAGCCAAGAGCCAAGAGCCAAACGCAGCCTCACGTAACTTTCGTTCCATCCCTCCCGTGTCCACGGGGCACCTCGCTTCGTCTCAGCGAACCGCCTAGACTGTCTATGGAGAATGCCCGGTGATCATTGACGATGAACTCACGTTACTCGAGTCGCACTTGCGCCGGCTAAAGATCGAGTACGAGGTATTCTTCAACAATCCGACCAAAAAACCGCCAACGGATATCGAATGGAAAGTGCTCAGCCTATTGCGGAAGTTCAGCGATGGGGGCGGCCGTATCAGTTTTTCGCAGCGTTACCGTTACAACGCAATCGCACAGCGCTATGCGATTTATAGCGATTTGTGGCGCAAGAAAGCCCGCATACGAGAGGAAGGCTACCGACGTCCGCAGGACGCTCTTCTCTCAGTACAGGGTGTCCGGCCTGAAGAACACGAGCCCGAACACAAAGTGTATGGAGTTTCGCAGGCTGCACTGGCGGTTGTCGGTGCGGCGGCGGCGACTGCGACAGCCCCGGCCGAACAAGACCAGGCCTTTACGGTGCAGTGCTCGGACGCGCGCACGGAATTGGACAAAGTAGCGAGATTATATAAGGCGCTCACGGAAGCAAAACAGAAAGCGGGTGAGGATGTGGCCGGAAACATGGACAATTTCGCATCCTTCGTGCAGAAGAAAACTGATCAGATCCGCAAACAATATGGCTGTCACACCGTGGAATACACGGTCGAAGTGCAAGACGGGAAAGTTCGGCTAAAAGCCAAAGCAAAAATATAGTTTGAGTTTTTCAGTTATTGGTCTTGTCTCCCGTAGCCCATCTTCCCAAAGTTTTCGTCCTCGCTCTTATCGGGCTTCCATCCCGAGTTAATCGGTCCTCAAACTGATAGAATTTCCTTCGGCCTTATTTCCTACCCTATGCCTACTATTCAGCGTGCCATTCTCAGTGTTACCGACAAGACTGGACTTGTCGAGTTTGCCAAAAAGCTTTCCAAAATGAGCGTCGAGCTAATCTCGACCGGCGGCACCGCAAAATTATTGCGAGATGCTGGAATCGTGGTGAAAGATATTTCGGATTTGACGGGATTTCCCGAGATGTTGGATGGGCGGGTGAAGACATTGCATCCCAAAGTTCATGGCGGCATCCTGCATCGCCGCGAGAATCCGGCTCACCGGAATGCGGTGGCGGAGCACGACATTCAGCCGATTGACATGGTAGTCGTCAATCTTTACGCGTTTGAGAAAACGGCGTCGAAGCCGGGGGTGCCGTTTGAAGAAGTGGTCGAGAATATAGATATTGGCGGGCCTTCAATGATCCGATCAGCAGCTAAGAATTTTCAGGATGTCGCGGTCATCACCTCGCCGGGCGATTACGATGCGGTCGCGAAAGAGATGGCTGCAGCGAACGGGGCCTTATCTCAAGAAACCAAGTGGCGCCTCGCGCAGAAAGCGTTTGCAGTTACGGCCGCTTACGATTCAGCGATTGCATCAACACTCGAGCGCGTAAACTCGAACGGACATTTTCAACTTCAGGCGGAGAGCGGTTTTCCCCAAACGCTGCGCCTCTCATTCAACAAAGTGATGGATCTGCGCTACGGCGAAAACCCACACCAAAAAGCTGCAATGTACTCCGACGGTTCAGTGGGCGGGGCTGCTAACGGACGGCAGATTCAAGGCAAGGAACTTTCCTACAACAATATCGTGGACTTGCAGGCAGCTTGGGATTTAGCGCAGGAATTTGAGGAGCCCGTCTGCGCCATCATCAAACATACGAACCCCAGCGGCGTCGGGACAGGAAAAACTCTGCTCGAAGCCTACAAGCGCGCATTGGAATGTGATCCAGTTTCGGCATTCGGCGGCGTAATTGGCGTTAACCGCGCGGTGGATACCGATGCCGCTGAAGAGATGGCTAAACACTTCCTGGAGGTAGTTGCGTCGCCGTCGTTCGACGGAGGAGCGAAAGCCAAGTTTGCCGCCAAGAAAAATCTTCGGCTTATTGAGATAACACCAGTTCCGCAAAAGTGGGTGCTCAAGAATATCTCTGGCGGCATGCTTTTGCAGGATGCCGATGTGCATTCATTGGAAGAGAAAGACCTAAAAGTGGTGACTAAGCGCCAGCCGTCTCCAGAAGAGAAACGGGCTTTGCTGTTCGCGTGGAAGGTGTGCAAGCACGTGAAATCTAACGCCATTGTGTACGCCAGGGAAGGGCAGACGGTGGGCGTTGGAGCTGGGCAGATGAGCCGCGTGGATTCGTGCAAAATAGGCGCTTCAAGGGCAGTTTTGCCTCTGAAAGGGACAGTTGCAGCGTCGGACGCTTTCTTCCCTTTCCCCGACGGGGTGCAAGAGATAGCAAAGGCGGGTGCGGCCGCCATAATCCAGCCGGGCGGTTCCGTCCGTGATCAGGAAGTAATTGAAGCTGCCGATAGATTGGGATTGGCGATGATTTTCACCGGCGTGAGGCATTTTAGACACTAGCAGTGCTGGAATGCTATGGGCGAATTCAGGTGAGAATCCAAGAGGCCTGTACCTACGGTTA
>JBOGLB010000081.1:0-3365 GCA_050745965.1 Terriglobales bacterium
CCTTAAAACTCTCCACCTTTATCCGCGCGGGCTGGCCCAAATAAACGTGGCCAATGTCGCTCTCGTCAACTTTGCCCTTCACGTAAACCTGGCTGGTATCGCCCAAGGTCATAACCAATGTTGCGGACGACCCCAATACCAGAATGGAACTCACCGCGTCTCCCAGTTCAACGTCGCGGGATAGCACCACACCATCCATCGGCGATTCAATATCGGTGTAGCTGAGTTGTTCCTCAAGCTGCTTGAGGTTGGCGCGGCCTTGCGCAATTTGCGCTTGCGACTGTGCGATTTTTGCCTGCAATACCGTCACTTGCGCCTTCGACACATTCTGTTTATTCAGGGCCATCTGGTAATTTCTGTTCGCGTCATCCAACGTGGCTGTGGAGACAATGCCATCTTTTGCCATCCCCAGCGAACGGTCGTATTCACGCTTTAATAATGGGACATCGGGGCCTTCGGCATCCACCTTGGCTCTTTGCCAATCGGCCTGCGAGCTTGCCAGATTGGCCTCGTCCGCCTGTAGCGCGGCGCGGGACTGTTCAACCTGCGCTTCAATCTCAACCTTGTCCAATTGCGCGAGCAGTTGACCTTTTTTTACCTTGTCGCCCGCGTCAACGTAGAGCTTCGTAACGATGCCGCTCGCTTTCGATTTCACTTCGACTTTGGTAATGGGCTCGACTTTTCCGGTTGCGACCACGCTCTTGGCGAGATCTCCTTTTTCGACCTTCGCAAGTTTCGACGGATCAATTTTGGTGCCGCCGCGGCTAAACGCGTAGAGCGCCCCCGCGAATACCACGATCACCAACACGACGACCGTGATAATGATGATTCGTTTCCGCCGCTTCTTCCTGCCATTGGTATTGCCGTTCACAGCGCCTCCTGATTTGAAGCCAACAATTCGTCCCACACTCGTTCTACGTGGATGAATTCAATTTAGTTCCGAAAAAACACTCTTCAGCGCAAACAACGCGTCCCTGGAAAATGGAATGTCGTGCCTTGTTAGACCCAGGAATTTCGAAAAAGAAAGCAAGAAAATCCAGACTCGCCGCGTGGACCTGGTGCGGCGAAAAAGGCACAAACCCGGCCTAAGTACCTCTAATTCTACAAGCCCGCAGCCCTTGGCGGAAGGTCAGGGCTGGGCCTGGAATGCTAATATTGACCATTCATGGTCGCCTTTGTGCTGCTCCGGGTGTTCCTGGTAATCCTCCTGGTCGCAGCCAATGCTTTCTTTGCCGCCGCCGAATTTGCCCTGGTGAGCGTGCGGGATACGCGGATCCAGCAACTCATTGAAGCCCGCCGTATCGGCGCCAGAATCGTTCAGAAACTCCACCGCAATCTGGACGAGGTTGTGAACGGCGTCCAACTCGGAATCACAATCGTCAGCCTCACTCTGGGTTCTATTGGCGAGCCTGTGGTGGCTCACCTTATCGAACGTTCAGGCTTTTTTTCAAGAGTTCCTCACGCCCTTGTATACGCGCATGGGGTTGGCATCTTTGTCGCCTTCAGCCTCATTACCTGCATGCACGTGATTCTCGGCGAACTGGTGCCGAAATCGCTGGCCCTGCAACGCTCTGAACAAGTCGCTCTCGCCGTTGCGGCGCCTATGGAGGTTTTTCTAACCCTCACCCGTCCGGTGATCTTCCTGATGAGCCGCGCCGCCGGTTCAGTTCTCCGAACATTTGGTTCGCGCAGAATTCACCAAGGCGTCGTCCATTCGCCGGACGAACTTAAGTTGATCGTGACCGCGAGCCGGCAGTTCGGACAAATCCCGCCATTTCAGGAAGAGATGATTCATCAGGCCCTCGAACTGGATAGCATCACGGTTCGTGAAGTAATGGTCCCTCGTCCTGACATTTTTTCACTCCCAGGCAATTTGACGCTCGACGAAGCCTTGCAGCGGGTGGTCGAGGAACAGCATTCGCGGATCCCGGTGTACGATCCGCAGAGTGGTCCGGAACATATTATAGGCGTGCTTTATTCCAAGGACCTCATGCGCTGGATTCGCATGCGGCTGGCAAATCTACCAACTGCCCCCCGAATTTCCGGCATGAGAATCAGTCAAATCATGCACGACGTTCTGGTGGTGCCCGAGACCAAGGTTCTCACTGAGCTTCTCAGCGAATTCAGAGAAAGAAAGCGGCATCTGGCGGTGGTGGTGGATGAATTTGGCTCGACTGCCGGGGTTGTAACCGTCGAAGATATTCTTGAGCAATTGGTCGGAGAAATCGAGGACGAGTTCGACGTTGTGCCGTCGGATCAGTCTATGGTCACCGGGCAGGATAAATCTCTCTTGCTGGAAGGCTCCGTGAATATCCGCGATCTCGAATCGCAATATGACTTATCATTGCCCCGAGATCGGGGATTCGAAACGCTGGCTGGATTTGTCCTCTCGCAATTGCAAAAGATACCCCGCGCCGGAGAAGCATTTGAATACGAAGACCGCCGTTTTGTGATTGCCGAGATGGATGGCCATCGCATCGCTAAAGTTAAAATCGAGAATCGTGAACCCAAGCCTGCCGGGCAGGCAGTGAAGTAGAGTCGCCAACCGAGAACCGCAAACTATTGACTGATTCCCAATGATCCGTTACCTGTCGTTAAGAGTTCTCTACACGCTGCCCGTCATCTGGCTCGTCGTCTCTCTCGTCTTCCTTCTAATCCATCTGGTTCCCGGAGACCCAGTCCTCCAAATGCTGGGAGAAGGCGCGCCCGCGACTGATGTGCAGGCAGCCCGGCACGCCTATGGCCTCGATGTTCCGCTGGGCCAACAGTATCTTCATTATTGGAACGGTGTGCTGCACGGCGATCTTGGTCCGTCGGTGAGGTTCAACCAAAGCGTCACCAGCCTGATTGAGCAACGCTATCCTTACACCTTGCAACTTACGATTGCCGCGCTGGCGGTGGCGATTCTGCTGTCCATTCCGGCGGGAGTACGCTCTGCCCAAAGGCGAAATCGTTGGGATGACCGAACGCTTAGCGTGGTCAGCCTCTTCGGATTGTCGTTCCCAAATTTCGCCCTGGGTCCCATACTGATTTTATTTTTCTCCATTGAGTTGGGATGGTTGCCCGTCTCCGGCTCGGGCAGTTTCGCCCACTTGATCCTGCCCGCCATCACTATGGGCGGCGCGCTGGCAGCCATCCTCACTCGCATGGTTCGCACTTCCATGTTGGAAGAGCTTGGCCAGGACTACATTCGCACCGCGCGGGCCAAGGGTTTGCCCGAGCGAACCGTTGTGTATCGGCATGCTTTACGCAACGCGATGATTCCCGTGATTACGGTTCTAGGATTGCAGTTCGGCGCATTGTTGGCCGGGGCAATCGTAACTGAGACTATTTTTTCCTGGCCCGGAATTGGCAGGCTGACAATC
>JBOGLB010000082.1:0-3906 GCA_050745965.1 Terriglobales bacterium
GAACTTCTTGATTCTAAACTTCTGGCCAATTGAATGCCTGCGATCGAGATCCTTGGACTTGAAAAAACTTACAGCGTTGGGTTTTGGCGGAAGAAACCCAAGCATGCATTGCGCCCGCTTCAGCTAAATGTCGAGGAGGGCGAAATTTTCGGATTCCTGGGCCCGAATGGCGCAGGCAAGACTACCACTCTGAAATTGCTGATGGGGTTGGTATTCCCCACGGCCGGCACCGCGCGAATCCTGGGCATGGAGATTGACGATCCGCGCATGAAAGCGCAGATCGGGTTCCTTCCCGAGCAGCCTTACTTTTACGACTATCTAACCGCGCGCGAGTTGCTGGAATATTATGCGCAACTCTCGGGCGTGGCCGCGAAAGAACGGTCCCGGAGAACCGACGAAGTGCTGGCCAGGGTCGGGCTGCCGAATGTCGCGGGATTACAATTGCGAAAATTTTCCAAGGGCATGTTACAGCGAGTCGGAATCGCTCAAGCCATTCTTCACGATCCCAAACTTCTCTTTTTCGATGAGCCGATGTCGGGCCTCGATCCTTTAGGCCGCCGTGACGTGCGCGACCTGATGGAGCAGCTTAAGCAGGAAGGAAAAACAGTTTTTTTCTCCACCCACATTCTGCCTGATGCCGAAGCGCTCTGTGATCGCGTAGCCATTATTCATAATGGCGAATTGAAGGGTGTGGGAGCGGTTGCCGATCTCACCTCCGGAGTTCGCGGCAAGCTTGAAATCGTGTGGTCAGGAACGGTTGTCCCTGCCGCTTTGAAGGGCTTGGGAGCCGAATGTCACATCAGTGGCGATACTGTTCGCGCCATCCTTTCCGAGGAATATCAGGATGCCGCGCTTGACGCCTTGAAGAACGCGCATCTACGTTTGATTTCGCTGATCCCCGTGAGAAGCTCGCTGGAGGCGTATTACGTAAGCAAGTTGCAGCCAGCGAAGGCTTCGGCTGAGGCCCGCCCATGAATCGCATCTCCCATATCGCGTTGAATACGTTTCGGGAAGCGGTTCGCGACCGCGTCCTCTATAACCTCGTCGCATTTGCCGTACTCATGTCCGGGGCCGCGATTCTGGTAGGCCAGATTTCCGTGGGGATCGAGAAACTCGTAGTGATTAACCTGGGCCTCACTGCCGTTTCCCTCTTTGGCGTGGTGATTTCCATCTTCATCGGTATTGGATTGGTATCCAAAGAGATTGAGAAGCGAACGCTGTATACCATTCTTTCCCGCCCGGTGCGGCGATGGGAATTCGTTGTCGGCAAATTTTTTGGACTGGTCGGGACTCTTGTCTTGAATACATTTTTCATGGCGATAGGCGTGTTCGGTGCATTGCTGTACGTCGCCCATCACTTTACAAAACCGGATGGCTGGGTGCTCGTCGCATTGTATTTCATTATTCTTCAGTTCGCGATTGTCACAGGACTAGCATTGTTGTTTAGTTCCTTCTCTTCGCCCTTGATGTCGGCTGTGTTCGCCTTCGCGCTGTTTATAGTGGGCGCTTTCGCCGAAGATCTCCGTGGATTCGCTGGTATGACCAAAGGCATCACTCGCTGGATCGCAACCGGAGCGGCGTATCTAGTCCCAAACTTTTCGGCCCTTAATGTGATTACTTCGGTTTCGCATGGACAGCCGGTCTCGGGACAACTGATCGTCTACAACACGGCGTATGCCTTGATCTATGCCAGCATGACGATTTGCGGGGCGGTGCTGATCTTCGAACATAGAAATCTGAAATGAAACGATCGCACATCTCATTGCTTGCCGGCATCCTGCTGGTTGTGTGCCTGGGCGGCTCGGTTCTCGCCTTGCGCAAAGTAGACGAGGCAAGGGGGCATGCAACACTTCAGGAAGTCTTATATGTTTCTTCGCCAAAGGCTCTGAAGCGGCTCAGCCTCGGGTACAACGGGTTGCTGGCGGATATTTACTGGACGCGGGCAGTCCAGTATTTCGGAAGAAAGCATGCACAAGGAACTGACGAATACAAACTGCTCGGTCCTTTGCTTCAGATCACGACTACGCTCGATCCTAAACTGCTGGTGGCCTACGAATTCGGCTCGAATTTTCTAACGGCCAAGCCTCCCTTGGGAGCTGGGATGCCGGACCAGGCCATTGCCCTCGTGCAGCAAGGCATACAGAACAATCCTGATGAATGGCATCTTTACTACGACCTGGGATTTATTTACTACCTCGACCTGAAAGATTACCGGAACGCAGCAGACGCATTCGCGCGCGGCTCTCGCTTGCCAGACGCACACCCTTTTCTGAAACTTATGGCCGCGCTTGCGGCCCAGAAAGGCGGGGAGGCTCAAATGGCGCGCATGCTATGGACCACGACTTTCGAAACCACCACGAATAAAGATGTTAAAGCCAACGCAGCCGCTCATCTCCGCGCGCTACAAGTGGACGCAGACGTTACCAGCCTCGAAGCGTTGCAGTCTCGGTTTAAGGCGAAGACCGGGCATTTCGCATCATCATTTTCCGAGCTGGAATCGGCAGGAATGCTGCGCGGCATTCCGCGCGATCCCCTTGGCGCTCCTTATAAGTTGGCGGCGGAAGGAAGAGTTGAAGTGACGGACCCGGACGACCTGCCCTTCATCGAGAAGGGTCTCTCTATAGGCTATATTCCGCCGGCGAAGCTGAAGTTATTGCCCACAGATTGAATACTAGCCGAGGTTGCAGCGACTGTTACAATATTCCACATGGCGATGGAGTTCGCCATAACCGCTTACTCACCGAGAGGCTGATAACTCCTACAAAACTTTTGTAGGAGAACTCCGTGACCGATTTCCCTGTCAGAGATTTTCTAGTCATATCCCTCGGCGCGATTTTCGGCGCCAATGCGCGTTACTTCCTGAGCCGCTACGCCGCCAAAATACTAGGGCCCACGTTCCCATATGGCACCTTGATCATCAACGTTCTGGGCAGCCTGATCGTTGGATTCTTCGTTATTTGGACCACCGAGCGAGTCTTGGTCAATCCGCGATGGCGATTGCTGGTCGTCGTGGGATTCTGCGGTGCATTCACAACATTCTCGAGCTATGCGTTCGAGACCATGGCTTACTTCGAGCAGGGACAATGGTTGCTGATGTTAACGAACTTTTTCAGCAACAACGTTCTGTGTCTGGGCGCGGCCTTAGCTGGGATGGCCGTAGCAAGAGTGCTGTAAAATGTCAAACGCGATGGCCGTTCAAGTTACCATCTATCTCACCGAAGGCGACAAGTGGAAGAATCGCCCGCTGCACATGGAAATCCTCAACTATTTGCGCGAACAAAATGTTTTTTCCGCAACCGCCGTGCATGCCGTCGGAGGATTCATGGGACGCCAGCGCGTAAAGACCAGTCATCTGATTGATGCGGGTGGCAAACTTCCTTTGATTATCATCTTCGTGGACACCGACGAGCACGTGAACCGCGTTCTTCCCACCCTAAAAGAAATGGCCGCGCATCGAATGATCGTTCGCGAAAACGTTGTCATCGAACAAGGGAACCTCGACTGAAATGTCGAGCCTCCCCTTGGACATCCTGGCTCTTGCGGCTCACCGTGACGATGTCGAGCAAACCTGCGGCGGCACTTTGCTCAAGATGGCGCAAAAAGGCCATCGCACCGGAATACTCGACCTGACCCAAGGAGAACTGGGAACACGGGGCAGCGCCGAAGATCGCGCGCGGGAAGCCGGCGAGGCCGCGAAAATATTATCCGTGGCATGGCGTCAGCCTTTGGACATCCCCGACGGGCGGGTTGAGAACACATGGGAAAACCGGCTCAAGATTGCCCGCGTAATTCGAGAGCTGCGGCCGCGCGTGCTCATACTTCCCTATTGGAAGGGACGTCATCCTGATCACTACACGGCCTCGATTCTGGGATACGAAGCAAGTTTTCTGGCAGGGTTGGCGAAGC
>JBOGLB010000083.1:0-2001 GCA_050745965.1 Terriglobales bacterium
GCACAAAAGGATGACCTTGATTCGACTGCGGGATGGGCGTTCTCGCCCATCGGGGTATGGTATCGCGAAGACTCGCGGCAGATCGCCGGATGGGCCTCACACCCAATCGCGTTCCACCACAAACCTGCTGGTAGCACTCTGTATATTTACGGGACTCGCTTTTGCTGAGCCTGCTCCCTCTAATCTGATCGCTAATGTTGCAGGAAGAACCTCAACCAGCCTGGACGGCACGTGGAACACAATCGTGGATCCATATGAGGGTGGAGTTCAAGCCCGCTTTTATGAAAATGCGAAACCGCACGACAAGAACGATCTTGTGGAATACGATTTTGACGCCTCGCAAAAATTAGCTGTGCCCGGCGATTGGAATTCGCAGCGCGGATCACTTTTTTTCTATGAGGGCACAGTTTGGTACCAGCGGTATTTTTCGTATGCCAAGTGTCCACACACACGTTTATTTCTTTATTTTGGCGCGGCGAATTATATAGCGCGTGTTTGGTTGAACGGGGAAAAAATAGGGGAGCATGTTGGCGGTTTTACTCCGTTCAATTTCGAAGTGACGAGTAACGTCGTCGGAGGGCAGAACAGTCTTGTCGTTGAAGTAAATAATGTTCGTCATGCCGACGGCATTCCCGCACTGAATACCGACTGGTGGAACTATGGCGGGCTTACCAGAAATGTTGCTCTTGTCGAAGTTCCCGAGACTTTCATTCAGGACTATTTCGTACAGTTGGCGAAGGGCTCACAGGACGAAATTGCCGGGTGGGTGCAACTTAGCGGACCGTCAGAAGACACCAAAATTGCAATCGAAATTCCTGAGGCGCAACTCAAGGAGGTCGTTACAGCCGACGCGAATGGGCGCGCCGAGTTCAGCTTCCCTGCAAAACTTCAATTATGGTCGCCGGAGAGTCCCAAGCTTTACGGAGTTGTCATCTCCGCAGCTGGGGATACCGTAAAAGATGAGATCGGATTCCGCAATATCGAGACGCGCGGGACACAGATTCTGCTGAACGGCAAGCCTATATTTCTTCGCGGGATTTCCATGCATGAAGAAGCGGCATTTCGAGGCGGGCGAGCCTTTTCCGAAGAAGACGATAAGGTGCTTTTGGGATGGGCGCGCGAGCTGGGATGTAACTTTGTTCGACTTGCGCACTATCCATATAACGAGTCTATGACCCGTCTGGCTGACCGCATGGGCTTTTTAGTGTGGTCTGAGATTCCCGTTTACTGGAGCATTGCATGGGAGAATCCGGCCACGCTGGAAAACGCAAAAGAGCAGTTGCGCGATGAGATCGCTCGAGACCATAATCGCGCATCGGTAATTTTGTGGTCGCTATCCAACGAGACTCCTCCGTCCGAAGCTGGGCGAACGGAATTCATAAAGTCTCTGGCTTTGTATGTCCGCCAACTGGACTCTACCCGCCTGCTGACTTCTGCGCTGAACCATACGGACAAAACGGGCAGGGACATCAGAACGCTGAGCGATTCCCTGGGCCAATATCTCGACGTCCTGGGATTGAACGAATATTTAGGATGGTATGAAGGTAAGCCGGAAGATGCGGATCGGCTTCAATGGAAAAGCGCCTACGAAAAGCCGGTGATTCTCAGCGAATTCGGAGCGGGTGCGCTCGCCGGGAAACATGGAGATACCGATACGCGATTTACCGAAGAGTATCAGGCGAATGTTTTCGACCATCAGATCAACATGCTGAAGAAGATTCCGTTTTTGGCTGGAATGTCTCCCTGGGTTTTAATGGATTTTTCATTCCCCGCGGCGGTTGCTTCCCGGTATTCAGGATTTCTACAACCGCAAAGGCTTGATTTCCGATCGCGGACAGAAGAAAAAGGCTTTCTACGTGTTGCGAGACTTCTACCAACACCTCGAGACTGAAAAGCGCTAGTTTGGACTCGGATTTCCAAATATTCAGAGCCAGCCGTTATTTTCCCTGAAAATTCATCAACTATTAATATCGGCGCAATACTCCCGCAACAGCATCACCG
>JBOGLB010000084.1:0-13094 GCA_050745965.1 Terriglobales bacterium
CACGCGCTTTGACCCCTTGCGTTTTGAGCTGTTCATAGGCCTCGACGCACAGCGAAACTTCGCTACCGGTCCCCATCAAGATAACGTCGGGTCTGCCCTCGACAGCATCCGCCAGAATGTATGCGCCTTTGGCCACTCCGTTTGCAGCTGCGTATTTCGTGCGATCGAATGTCGGCACAGCTTGACGAGTCAATACCAGAGCCACTGGCTCTTGGCGGAGTTGCATAATAACCTTCCAAGCTTCCACTACTTCGTTTGCGTCCGCTGGACGCATAAGCATCAATCCGGGCATGGCGCGCAGCATCGCTAGCTGCTCGATCGGTTCGTGCGTCGGACCGTCTTCTCCCAAACAAAAAGAGTCGTGAGTAAATACGTAGATAGAGGGGATTTCCATGATAGCGGCCAGGCGGATCGCGGGTTTCATGTAATCGCTGAAGTTAAAGAACGTGCCGCTAAAGGGCCGTATCTTGCACACAGAGAGACCGCTAAGTGTCGCGGCCATGGCGTGTTCACGAACGCCAAAGTGAAGATTGCGTCCGCCGTAGCTGCCGGGCTGGAAGTCTCCGGCCCCGTCAAACTTGAGCCGGGTCTTATCGGAGGTCGCGAGGTCCGCTGAACCACCAACCAGCCACGGCACATTTTGCGCGATGGCATTTAGAACTTTTCCGCCACTCTCGCGAGTAGCCACGCCCTTTGGGTCGGCTGGAAACGAGGGTAGGTTCTTGTCCCATCCCTCAGGAAGTTCTCGGTGTTCCATTCGATTGAATTGCTCTGCAAGCTCGGGATGTTTCTTGCTGTATTCGGCGAATCGCTTTCCCCACTCCTTACTTAGGTGGTGTCCCCGCTTTCCGATTCCTTCCTGAAAATTCTCGCGCACTCCATCCGGTACCAGAAAGTGCGCGTCTTCGGGCCAGCCGTAGAATTTCTTGGCCAGCCGCACTTCGTCTTCTCCCAGGGCTTCGCCGTGCGCCGCGTTCGTGTCTTGTTTGTGGGGCGCGCCGTAGCCAATATGGCTGTTAACCATAATCAGGGTCGGCCGGTCGTTGGTTTGCAGAAAATTGTTATAGGCAGCAGAGAGCATGTTGAGGTCATTGGCATCGGTAACCCGCATCACGTTCCAGCCGTATGCGTTGAAACGCTCCCCCACATCTTCTGTGAAAGACCAGTCAGCCGGACCATCCAGCGTGACTCGGTTATTGTCGTAGATCCAGCAGAGATTCGGCAGTTTCAAGTGTCCGGCGAGAGATGCGGCCTCGCTGGCAACGCCTTCCATGAGGTCCCCATCACCGCACATGGCGTAGACGTTGTAATCGAATACTTCGAAACCTGGGCGGTTGAAATGTTCCCCCAGCCACTTCCCGGCAATCGCCATACCCACGCTGTTTCCCACACCCTGGCCGAGTGGCCCGGTTGTAGTCTCGACACCCGCCGTGAGGCGATATTCGGGATGACCAGGGGTCTTGCTATCAATTTGACGGAAGTGCCTTATGTCATCCAGCGTGACGGCGAACTCGCCCACTTTCTCGTATTCCGGATTAACCCCGCGCACGCCGGTGAGGTGCAAAAGCGCGTAAAGCAACATAGAGGCGTGCCCGTTTGAGAGCACGAAGCGATCACGATTTGGCCAGATCGGGTCCGCTGGATCAAACCGAAGAAAATTCTGCCAAAGCGCGTACGCGACCGGCGCGAGTGCCATCGGCGCGCCTGGATGACCAGAATTGGCTTTCTGCACGGCATCCATCGCTAAAGTGCGAATGGTGTTGATGCTAAGGGTGTCCAGTTGCTGGCTGGTGAGTAAGGTTTGCTCGCTGACGACCATGAAATCTCCGTTGCGGACCCGGAACAGCCTACACGCACCGTGCGGCCTGGATTCAGATCCAAAGAATCTTCCTGTTAAAGTTTATCAACTTCTGATGAGACGTGCGCTTTCCGGAGGAAGATTCACTTAATCTCCGAATGGGAGGAATCCGCCTGTCTTGCGAAGCTGCTCGCCTCTGATGCACAATTGCTCCATGCAGGTCTCAACAAAAGAAACCATTCAAAAATATTTCGAGGCTATTCACAAGGGTGGATGGGAATCCTACGTTGCGGATGACTTTGTATTCGTGAACTCAAACTTCGATCAGGTTGCCCGCAGTAAAACTGCATACGTAGAGGGCGCGAGGCGATTTTTCCGCGCTACCACTGCGGCCGAAATAAAGCAACTTATCGTTGAGGGAAACACGGCGTGTGCTGCGGTTCGCTATCGGTTGCGATCCCCTAAGGGGAACACAGGGGTCTGTGACGTGGCCGAAATTCTGGCAGTTAAGGACGGCAAGATTACTTCGTCAAGCATCTTCTTCGATACAAAAGCGTTCCAGGATTTCATGGCCCGGGGATAAGTCGTCCTTTACATCTTGCGAACGACCCATGCGGGTTGGGGCAGTCACACGCGACGGGACTTAACCGAATCCCTCCATGGAGAGACTTCTCGCGAAAAGGATTGCGTTGGTGAGTTCTCTATTTGGAAGACGACGATCAGCGCTTCAATTGCGCAAGATATCCTTGCTCGGCTTGGTAGCTTTGGGTTGTGTTGTCAACGAACTTCATGAATTGACGTAGCGTCTCACGCTCCGGCCCGGCGAGGTCCTCGAACTTGACGCGAGCTCCGACCGATGGATTCGTGCGTGTGACGATCCCGTTGAGGACGAGGCCCTTAATCCAAATCTTCCCAGTCGCAACCCATAACCCGATTTCTAGTTTTGTTCCGCTGGCGATAGTTGCGGGAGTTTCCACGAAGCAGCCGCCCAAGCTGGAATTGGAAAGGTTCCCCCACACCGGAGTTTGGGAGCCTTCAACCCGCAATTCAACAGCGACAAAACATTTCATCCGGGCGTGACGACGCCGGTCCTCGCCGCGCGTCTGCGTAAATACTTCGGGCTCAAACGGTGGGGTCTCTGGAGGTGGGGTCTCAGAAAGTTGAACTGGAGCCTCTCTAGCGCTAACCGAAGCCGCAACCTCCGTCGCTTTTGCGGACTTGCTCTTGATTTCTCTTAAGGTCTCAAGCAGTATTTCCTCGCGCTTTTCTGGCGGAGCGTCTCGATACGCTTGTAGAAGCATCCCTAGGTGGGGAATAAGTTCTTGATCCATCAGCAGTTTCGTCCAGTCGGCACCCGCCGACGACAATTTAGGCTCACTCATAAGCGGATGTGCCAGCCATGGGGCAGCGTGCCTCCTTATTAGAGTGAACCACACCGAGAGTGGTAACAAGATGACTATAGTGCTCGCCGCAGGTAACCTTAGCCTTCACCTCAAGCGAACACCCTATTAAAAGTCGGAAAACATCCGGATGTCCGCTGGCCGCGCCGATATCCCGTTACCCATTAACGTCATTTGCATCCAACTTTTTGAGGAGGAATTCACAATGTATATCGTGAGATTGGCAGGAAGCTTACTGATGTGCGGCCTATTCGCAGTTGGGGCCGCCGCCCAGATGACTTCAACCAAGGCTGAGGCGTCGAAGCTAAACACGGCAGACCGCCAATTCGTGACCAAGGCCGCCCAAGGCTGAATGGCTGAGGTGGAGTTTGGAAAATTGGCGACCGACAGAGCAAGCAGCGAGGACGTCAAAAAGTTTGGCCAGCGCATGGTGGATGATCACACCAAAGCAAATGACAAGCTCAAGCAAGTCGCCAAGAACGAAGGCATAACGCTGCCCGATGATTTGAACGCAAAAGACAAGGCAACCAAAGCGCGCCTCGAAAAGCTTTCCGGAAAGCAGTTTGATCGCGCCTACATGAACGACATGGTTAAAGATCACATACAGGATGTCGCGGAGTTCAATCGCGAAAGCAAGATGGCGAAAGATCCAGACGTGAAGAACTTTGCCTCACAGACGTTGCCAACACTACAGGACCATCTGAAAGATGCACGAAGCGTTGATGCAGAGATGGGAGCGCGCGCATCCAACCACGGTTCCATGAGGTCTCAATAAGAGTCTGTCAAATTTTTCTTTCCAAATATTGCCGGGCCTGAATCCATGAGCAGTGGGTTTAGCTCCCGGCATTCTTGAGTATTCCAGCAATGGCAATTCAACGTAAATCGGCACTTAATTAGCTTCATCGTCTATTTCACGTTGGCAGAGCGGGTGCCTTCATAGTGCATGATGTGGTAATAGGCCTCCCATCCGTCCCATAATACGGGTGGTTGGAGGTGAGTCAGCGGGTCGTCCAGAAACTTTGAAAAAGTCTGCACCATCTGGCGGGTCCGATAAACGCCAGTCAGCCAGTCTCCGCCATACCAGTTCTTCCATTTGCCATATTCCGCCGCGCTCTCGGCTTGTTCTATCTCATCCAGCGCGCTGAGCGCCTGATGAGTCTCTTCGCGGGCTTCGGCGATTCGTCCATTTTGAGCCTCTTGAATTGCTTTCGAGACTAGGAATAGTATCCGATTGCTTTCGCGATTGATTTCGATCATCGCCAGTACCTGCTCGCGATAGAAGGGCTGGCGTGCAGCGGGAATGAGCGGCTCGATCGCAAGAGCTTTCTTCCATATTGCGTCCCATCGAGGTTGTGCGCCCCCACACTGCTGAATTTCTTTTGTCACCGCCTCTTCCAGCCATTCTTTGCCGGTCCTTCGATTCGGCCCGAAGCCAAATCCGCCGTCAAGAACGCGCGGGACCTCCCACTTCGGCGCCTGGCTGGGAATCGCATACAACGGAGAATCAATCATGTAGGTCAGGAGCATTAGCCGCGCTTCTGTGTGATAGAGCTGGTCGCCATACTCGCGTTCCGGGTCGCCGAAATGTGCTGGTGCAAGGAAATATTCCTGATAAAGGTCCGCAAGCTTGGGGGCGGCTTTTTCTCCAAATTCCTCTGTGGACCATTGTTTGTAGAACGCGTTCGTTGGGTCAACTCCGCTCGGCAGTCCCTTCCATGCCACATCCATTACGGCCCTGATTGACATCGTGACGGGACGAATGTCGCTCGTGTTCACGAGAAAATAGTCGGTCGCCCCGGCCTTGATATAACGGCCAAGTTCGGAAAAACTACGCGCGATGGGAACCATTTCGGTGAGCTGGTTCGCCCTCCCATTCATCATCGCGACGTGATCGTACGCTCCCTGCCCGGCGGTCACCTCCCCATTGTCTTGCAGGTAGCCGTATCCGTCATCGGCCCAGACAGTCGCGACTTCGGAAGGAATCTTGAGATCACCCTGCTGGACAAGACGCGCTCCTTCCTGCCATAAATTGGTCACAAACTTCGCGTCCGGACGGACCGAACGAACTATGTTTATCTGATCCGCTATGGCCTTACCGATAAGCTGACCGAGCGCTTTGTTGTTATCTTTGACTCTAGGATCCATCGAGGCATAGGTCACGTCAGATAAGCCCCGCAAACCAACCGACCAGAGCACCTCCTGATCCGGCAGGTAGGCTTTGACCGCGTTCTTCCACGCGCGCTCAAGGATTTCAGGATGAGTGGTGTAGTTATACGGCACATCCTTCGGCCAGCGCGCGACGTTCAGACCAAGTGGAATGGCATGATGTTGGGTGACGATCAAGCCGCGCTTCGCTGCCAACTTGACCTGTGGATCGTCAGGGAAAATCCATGTTCCTGGGGCGACCATGTTCCCCTTGAGCCGAAGAATCGTCTCGTAAATTCTGTCCCACACCGCAAGCGAAATTCCTGTCTTGTCTTTTTTTTCTCCGGGCGCCCATCCTGTCAAAAGATCTTCATCATTGATGAAGAAGCCGCGATATTTGAAGACAGGAGCGGCAAACTTTTTCTCGTAAGAAATTGGAATCTCAATCGAGTTGCGGCGCGCAGGCAGGCGATCTGTCCAGTAATACAGGGGATCAGTGCCGAGAAACCTTTTGGAGAATTCGTAGATCGAATAGATTGTGCCGCGCATGTCAGCGCCTGAAAGTACCACCGCTTTAGTGGGACTGCTCTTATTCCAATTCGGCGTGGTCACCGAAATCGAGAATGACTCTGGAGATGTCAAACCGATTGGACCCACGGCCTCTGGGAGCTTCGACTGTTCCCCGATCAGAATCGTTACCGGTCCGGCATCTTCCGGGCGGTCAACAATTCGAAGCTTCTTGCCCAGTACTTTTTCGAAATCGGTGCTTAGGTCCTCGGCGGCTTTCTGAATCGGCCTTGGCGTATCGGGACTCTCAAGGATGGTGGCGTTTGCCTCGAGTCTTACAACTCGATCACGGCGACCATTTGAATGGGACTTATTTGCAAGGGCCTGTGGTCCGGCAGACGCGTGCGTTGCGTACAGGATGCTCAGCGATATAAGCGTCAGAGCCTTTATGCCGAATTGTGCCAGGCCTTTGGACCAGCGAACCGCCGGTTCGTTCATCTCCCCAACCCCCTAGCGGGAAGCACTTGATTGAAAAATTTATGAAAACCGGACGACATCCTCTTCGAGTTTGGATTTCGATCTTAACAGAGCGCAATCGTCTCGTGTATCGTGGCTACGGGTAATTCGCCTGGTCTCGAGCAGGGATGCATCCGATCCTGCAAAAAGCCCGGAGCAAAAAATGGGAAATTCCGGTGCGGTTGCCTAAAGAGAGAAAGGAAAGGACGCAAACATCATGAAGCCAATCATGTCTATTTTGACCCTAGCGCTGTTCGCTGGCACTTTCGTTGTTCCCACTTTCGCGGCGAGCCCAGCGACGACAGCCTTTCACCAGCTGCAAGGCCTTGTCGGCAACTGGGAAGGAACCGGCGCCGACGGAATGAAGGTGAAGAGCACCTTCCAGCTTATCGCCGGTGATACCGCCGTTATGGAGACTCTCGCCATGGCCGGAATGGACCCGATGGTGTCTCTGTATAGCATAGATGGAAATTCCATCTCCTTACTGCATTATTGCCCGACAAACAACCAGCCGCGCCTGCGCGCCACTCCTCCGACTGGCGAGGTAAGACGGCTTGTCTTCACCTTCGAAAGCGCGGGCAATCTTCCGGATATAACGGTTGGCCACGAATACCGGCTGATCATGGACTTCCAGGACAAAGACCACATCGTGGAACACTGGACCTGGCGGCAGAATGGCAAGGACACGGAAATGATTTACCATCTCGAGCGAAAGGGTGCTTAGGATTTTAGGGAATTCGCTGGGCTTTCGTATTGAGCAATGATTGCTGCTGCTAACCGGCGACTTACCCTGCCAGGGTTCCAGTCAACGACTGAATGGCAATGTTTCAGCAGTTACCCCATTTTCAAGAAATACCAACGTCGCAAGCCGTCGGATTCGGTGTCACCAACGATTCAGAAATAAAGGACAGAGATGCGCGTTTATCGGTACCAATCCGACGGACGAACCGATAGCTTCCGGCTTGTCCGTCATCTGTCCGCAATAACTCCAGCAACAGCAGATGGCTGTCCGCGCCAGATTTAGCCTCCATTGGGTTTTGTCCCAAGCCAAGTAGCACCAGGTAAGGTCAACCCCAATGTAGAATGCCGGTTTAATGGGGGTAGGAATGCTAGGTAACTCGCACGGGAAGATCAGAGCGGTCCGAAATGCCTTGCTTGCGATCGTTTGCGCGTGTCAAGTGATTGCCATATGCAGTGCTGCACAGCACGAGCAAGGTGGCATTGAACCAGAAAAGCTCGGTAGAGTTAATTTTCCGATTTCGTGCCAGCCCGCAGTGCAACCGCAATTCAATCGCGCCGTAGCACTACTCCATTCTTTCGGGTATCAGAAGGCTGCCGACGCGTTTGCTGCCATAGCCGAAAGTGATCCGGCCTGTGCCATGGCTTCCTGGGGAGTGGCGATGACTCATTACAAGCCTCTATGGGAAGCGCCGACCCCAATGGATCTGAAGCAAGGACTTGCATCTATCGAAACGGCAAAGTCCATTGGGGCCAAGACGGAACGCGAGCGCGATTACATTGTTGCGCTGGAAATTTTTTACAAGGATTTCGACAAGCTCGACCACCGGACCCGTGCGCTCGCTTACGAGAAGGCCATGGAGCAGCTTCGGAACCGCTATCCAAAGGACCGGGAGGCAGCTATTTTTTATGCGCTGGCGGTTCTGGCGAATGCGCAACCAGGGGACAAGACATATACGAACCAGAAGAAAGCCAGCGTGATTCTAGTGCCGATATTTGCTGCGCACCCCGACCATCCTGGATTGGCGCATTACATCATTCACTGCGATGATTATCCGCCGCTAGCCGCGCAAGGGCTCGATGCAGCGCGGCGCTATGCGAAGATCGCGCCCGACTCGCCGCACGCGCTCCATATGCCCTCGCATATCTTCACGCGGTTGGGTCTATGGCAAGAATCCATAGAGTCAAACATGGCCTCCGCGGCTGCAGCCCGTGAAGAAGGTGCCTCGGGCGACGAGCTTCACGCCCGCGACTATCTGATTTACGCTTATCTCCAACGGGGACAGGACAACGAAGCAAAGAAAGTTCTCGAAGGAGTGCCGCGAGTTGCGCCGAATGATCCGGCCTACTTCGCCGGGCTGTATGCTATCGCCACCATGCCGGCCCGCTATGCCGTTGAACGTCACCGCTGGACGGAAGCCGAGGCGCTCACCCTGCCTCTAAATACATTTCCTGGCGGGAACTATGCCTGGACTGAGACGAATCTGTACTTTGCGCGGGCAC
Organism: Terriglobales bacterium; assembly: GCA_050745965.1. Classification (GTDB taxonomy): domain Bacteria; phylum Acidobacteriota; class Terriglobia; order Terriglobales; family Acidobacteriaceae; genus PALSA-188. Next base: position 8,608 of record JBOGLB010000084.1, read on the forward strand.
TCGGAGCAGCCAGGATTCGCGACGTCGGCGCTGCCCGAAGCTCGTTACAGCGACTTGCTTCTCTTCGCGACACGCTCGTGACTTACAAAGACAAGTATTGGGTCGAACAGGCGGATATCCAATACGAAATTGTCGCTGCCTGGATAGCCCAAGTGACAGGCAAAGAGAAAGAGGCCCTGGAGCAAATGCGGGCAGCCGCAGATCACGAGGATGCGACCGACAAGCACGCGGTGACTCCCGGAGCCATCGTACCTGCGCGCGAACTGCTCGGAGAGATGCTGCTCGACTTGAAGCAACCGGTGCCCGCTCTCGAGGCCTTTGAAGCCACCTTACGCGGTGCCCCAGGACGTTTCAATGCGCTGTCCGGCGCCGCCCGTGCCGCGCAGCTTGCCGGAGATCGCGGCAAAGCGAGGATTTACTACACCAAGCTTCTATCCAACTGCGATCAGGCGGATGGAGACCGTTCAGAAATTCGAGAGGCGAAGGCCTTCCTAGCTCAGAAGTCAGGAGCCCCCTCGTAATTGTATGAGTAAAATTCGCAGATTTGGGCTGCGGTTTTCATAGATCAGATCCGGTTCTGGACCTTAGTCGGCCACACGGAAGTGATCTGACGCTTGGCTTATCGCGATTAATCAGAAAATGGTGCGCCCGGAGAGATTCGAACTCCCGACCTACAGCTCCGGAGGCTGCCGCTCTATCCATCTGAGCTACGGGCGCATGTTAACCAAGTGTACATTGCGGAGTTTGACCCATCAAACGGCGAAACTGCGAATAATTGAAACCCCGACACCTTCTCTCATTCTGACAAAGTCCGAATCCTGCACTCGCGGAATTGCGAAGAATTGGAGCTTCATCCCTTGGACGCTTTGGAATTTGAGCTTAAAAGTCGGATCGAGAGAAATGGATCTAGACTGTTGGTTACCAGTGGTTACTTTTTGAGTGATGACTTCAGGCGTGGAATTTTCCGAGGGAAAACTCTTTCCCATACCGCGATTTCGATGGTGTAACTGGTTGATTCCTAGAGCCCGGCATTTGGCTGCTGTATTGCATCTACCCTCGTGCGAGCACTAAAGAGCTGCTCTCGGAGGACATATGAAATACGTAGTTTTGATACTCACATTACTCGGTTCGTCCTACGGAACGTTCGTACCCGGAATGTATCCTTGTCCCTTCGATAAGGAACCTGCTTATCGGCATGATGCATGCAAATACGAGCAAAATACGATCATTTGCACCTACACGCACACACATCACGGCAGCAAAGGCAATACTGTGCACAAGTTCTCCGTCCAATTCCCTTATGGCACGCCCCCGCCAGACAGCGTATCTGAATAATTTGGTGGCGATCGTCGGAGCTCGCGCGGACTGGATTGAATTTAGCGGTCTGAAAAGTAGGAAGTTTAATATTTCGGTGAGATCTCCGAGATAAGAAACATCGGCGATGGATGCGAGCTTCTATCCCCCGGTGCAAGTACATTTACCTCGCCCAGCTACAAGAGTTATTTCCCTTCAGAAAACATTCGAAGTCAGGTACGCAGCCTGTGATTCGCCAGCCCGATCCCCACATCTCTTCCTGCCCGTTAATAAATTGCTTCTCTTGCTAACCCTTTCCCGACTAGATCTCGTTTTGTTCTCGTTCAGAATGATTAGTGAGACTTTCTAGTAGAGTGTTCTTATGTTCGTTCTGCCGCCCCGCTCCCCTAAACTGAACGGGCGCCGTCGAACGCGCCAACCGCACCCACACCGAGGGGTTCTACCAAGTCACACCCTGCTCGCTGGAAATGAAAAAACTCAATCGCGAGCTGCGCGACTGGGAGCGCATCTACAACACCGCGCGCCCCCATCAGTCCCCGGGCTACTTAACCCCGCAGCAGTTTCTGCTGCAGCTCTCATCCCAACGACAGGAATGAAAAAGCGTCCCCAATCTACTGGACGAGAATACAAGATGTTTGACTGTGTAGGACTGTGGAACCTATAATCTACCCATCTTTGCCTGTAATGTCACGGCTCAGAACGGTCAATGAACGTCCCAAGATTTGGTGGTCAGCTTATTGATCGTTGCTGGCGTTCGCCCGAAAGAGACCTGAGCCAGTCCAAGCACAATTTTCCGAGGAGCAGAAAACATTCAATGACAAGCAAGCTCGCACGATTTCTCCCAACTGTTACTTTCACAACCATTGTGTTCTCCATTGCTGCTCTAGGGCAAACTGGCGACGCGGCCGCGTTGCCTGCCGCTCCGAGTTCCGCGGGTTCCACCGTTGCAGGTGGAACAGGAAGTAAACTCGGCACAATCAACATTGAGCAGGCGATTTTCGCCAGCAATGAAGGCCAGCGTGATTTCCAGGTCCTCAGCAAGAAATTGGAACCCAAACAGACCGAATTAAAAGGCCAGAATGACGAAGTCGAAAGCCTGAAGAAGCAACTCAGCGCGCAGGGCGACAAGCTGAATGATGACGCCCGTGGAACCCTGGTGAAGCAGATTGAGCAGAAGCAGAAATCGCTGGAGCGCGCCGTACAGGATGCACGTGACGATGCGCAGAGTCAACAGAATGATATTGCGCAGCGCATCCTCCAGAAGATGGCTCCGCTTATTGGCAAGTACGCCGCAGATAATGGATTCGGTGTCATTGTAGATACATCCAGCCAATGGCCTAACGGGCCGGTATTCTGGCAAAATGGATCCGTTGATATAACCCGCGCTGTGGTTGACGCCTACAATGCGCAGTCTGGGATTGCGCCGCCTCCAAGGCCGGCTGGCGCCACTGGCAAGCCGACTGGCGCCCCATCCAGGCCGGCGGCAAAAAAACCCGCGCCTCCGAAATAACAAGCGAAAGGTTGACCACACAGGCCGCATCTTCGAGATGCGGCTTTTTTTCGCCCTTCTTGTCGTCCTGAAACGACATTTTTCCCATATCGGCCTCTAATACCTATCAAGGTACTGAGAACCGCCTTCGATCCTGAGATGACCCCTAGTTCGCACTCCGATGGGTTCTGAGAAGGCGATTGAAGGATGCGTCCCCGTAAAGTTTCGAAACTCGTTCCAGCTGAATTGCAGACGCCCGTTCCTCGAGACGTTGGGCAGTCTTCCCCAGAGAAGACCAGCGACATTTTACGCAAGCTGTGGCAGGCGCTCGATCAATCCGGCGACGCGATTGCGATCACCAATCGCCAGGGAATTATCGAATACGTGAATCCTGGATTTGAAATTCTGACCGGATATTCGAGTCTCGAAGTACTTGGTAATTCTCTCCGCATTCTGCATTCCCCGGAGGAACCCGCTGAAGTTTACGAAAAAATGTGGCAGACGGTTTTTTCCGGTAATACATTTCGCGGGAATGTCGTGAGTCAAAAACGAAATGGCGAAGCGTTCTCAGTAGAAAAAACGATAACCCCGCTGCGCGACAGTGCGGGCCGGATCACCCACTTTATCTCGACTGACCGCGACATTACAGAGCGGTGCAGACTGGAACTTCAGCTTCGGCAAGCTCATAAGATGGACGCTATTGGACGTCTGGCAGGCGGCGTTGCCCACGATTTTAATAATCTGCTGATGGTAATTAGTTCTTACGCGGAGTTGATGCTGGATTCGTTGAGCCCGAAGCATCCCCTGCGGCGGAATGTGCAGGAAATCATGGGAGCATCGCGGCGCGCGGCGGATCTAACCCGTCAATTGCTGGTGTTCGGGCGCAAGCAAGTGCAAACTTTGCACTTTCTGGACTTGAATTCGGTGATTGATGAAATCAGCAGAATGTTGTTGCGCCTGATTGGAGAGGACATTGAATTTCTGTTCGTACCGGGCATGCATCTTGGAATTGTAAAAGCTGATCCGGTACAGATTGAGCAGGTTTTGATGAACCTTTCCGCCAATGCCAGAGATGCCATGCCGGACGGCGGTAAACTCACCATCGAAACCGCCGCCGTGAGGCTGGACGAGATTTACGTGCAGAAGCACGCCGTTGTCCCTGCGGGCGACTATATTCTGCTCACGGTTACGGACTCTGGCTTGGGTATCGCGCCGCAAGATCTCCCGCATATATTCGAGCCCTTCTACACCACCAAAGAGGAAAGTGAAGGCACCGGACTCGGATTGGCCACGGTGTACGGAATCGTTAAGCAAAGCGGAGGTTTCGTGTGGGTCTATAGCGAACTGGGTATGGGGACGACATTTAAGATCTATTTACCTAGTGTACAAGCCGTGTGTTGGAAATTGCCAGACGCCGAGATAGTAGAAGGAGTCATACCGCATGGTTGCGAGACGGTATTGCTGGTCGAGGACGAATCCGAGGTGCGCGAATCTGAGAAGGAGTTCCTGCTCTTGAACGGTTATATCGTTTTAGAAGCGGCAGACGGAGAAGATGCACTTCGCATAGCTGCCAAATTCAATGGACCGATTCATCTTGCGATTACAGATGTAGTCATGCCGCGGATGGGAGGCGCAAAGTTATCCGAACAGCTTCGCTCTTTAAGACCGGACCTGAAAGTTCTTT
>JBOGLB010000085.1:0-12596 GCA_050745965.1 Terriglobales bacterium
GAACAATCCCCCCGAACGCGGAAAACGACGGCGCGAAAATATCAAGCCGTGCCACGTCTGGAATATTTCTGGCTGTGCGACGAATGCTCGCCCTTCTTCACATTAACCTTTGCCAGCGAACAGGGATTGATCGCTTGCCCCCTGCCTCCGAAGCCAGCCACGCGAATTGACCCGGCCACGCCATATCCGGGAAAGCCGGTTTTGCGGCTGGAGGCAGGTGATGCATAACCTCATGATCCACATTTGCACCGTCTGCGGCCGCGAAAAGACAAAATCAGGCTGGTTTCTGATCGCTGAGAACCGATGGGGAGACAAGCTGAAAATCGTGGAATGGAATGACCGTGTCGCATGGATGAACGGGGTACAGCAGGCGTGCAGTGCGCCTCACGCTCTGGAGCTCGTGGCTCACTGGATGAGGACGAATAGCCTGGACTATCCGTTTGAGCGGACGCACCCGTTTTTAAAAAATCAAACGAGAAAGGACGATCCCGACATCAGCGGTGTGCGCCAATTGGGAGAACTCTACGTGGACCGCGAGAGCATTCGAAGAGTTCTGGATGAGAATCCGGATTCGCTCACCGTAATTCTTGACGAATTGCTTTTCGCGTTGCAACCGGACATGGTCACGTGCAATCGTGAATCAGCGGAAGCGGAGTGCGACATGGAGTTCGCCGGGTCGCCCAGCTAATCCGGATACTCTCTGCGTAGAAGTGATTCGATCCGTCCACAGCTCAGGAATGCAATGTTCTATTCCTGAGATTTCGCGAATCCCAAGGTAACCGAATCCCAATCAAGCCGCTTTCACTTCATCCCATGGATCGAGCACTACTTTTATACAGTGCTGCCGCTTGTCCCGAAACGCCCTGTAGGCCTCTGGCGCTTCGTCGAGACTCATGCGATGCGTGATAACGAACGATGGATCAATCTCCCCGTTCTGAATGCGGCTGAGCAAGGGCTGTAAATAGCGATGCACATGAGTCTGTCCCATCTTCAAAGTAAGACCTTTACCAAAGCTTGCGCCGAACGGTATCTTATTGAGAAATCCTCCGTACACTCCGGGAATAGAAACCACTCCACCCTTCCGGCACGCCTGGATCGCCTGTCGAAGTACGTTCGGCCTGTCAAACGATACTTTCATTGCCTGCTTTGAACTGTCATAGGCCGCCGCCAGTCCGTGGCCATGCGCTTCCATCCCCACGGCGTCTATACACGCGTCCGGGCCGCGGCCTCCGGTCATCCACTTCAGCTCTTCCACAATGTCGTCGGTTTCGTTGTAATTCAGCACGTCGGCACCGGCTTCCCGCGCCATCGTTAACCGTTCCGCGAAGCGATCAATCGCGATTACCTTTTCCGCGCCAAGAAGAAATGCGCTGCGTATTGCAAATTGACCCACGGGCCCGCATCCCCAAATGGCGATTACATCATCTGGCGTAATGTCGCAGTTTTCCGCAGCCATGTAACCCGTGGGGAAAATATCGGAGAGAAATAAAACTTGCTCGTCTTTTAAATCGCTGGAAATTTTGATCGGGCCTACGTCGGCAAATGGTACGCGGGCATATTGCGCCTGCCCTCCGGCGTATCCTCCCAACATATGCGAGTATCCAAACAATCCCGATCCCGAGAACCCATACATCTTTTCCGCCATCCATGCATTGGGGTTGGAATTGTCACATAGAGACCAGAGGTCCTGCTTGCAGTAATAACAATTGCCGCATGCAATAGTGAACGGAACCACCACTCGATCGCCAGGCCTCAAGTTTTTCACTTCTGCGCCGGTTTCCACGACTTCGCCCATGAACTCGTGGCCAAGAATGTCTCCCGGTTCCATGGTTGGAATATACCCATCGTACAAGTGGAGGTCAGAGCCACAAATGGCAGTTCGAGTTATTCGTACGATCGCGTCGCGCGGATTGAGAATTTTTGGGTCGTCAACCGTTTCCACACGAACGTCAGTCTTCCCTTGCCAGCAAAGTGCTCTCACAAATCCTCCACGAATTTCTAAGCAATCTAGTCCCCCGCAAGGCGGCTCTGGGTTGAATCGTCAGCCACGCCTTCACGGTACAAAACGCGCAATGCTGCGCCCTTGAAGCCCCTCGCGCCAACAGATTGGTTGTTTGTGGTTGGAATTTCGCCTGCTTCCAAAAGTTCCTTCAGATGGCGCAAACTCTCCCTCACTAATTGTTCAGGGTCCCACCCCACAAATTGCGCAACCGTCCTTGCAACGGGCCCTGCGGGAGCTTTGAACTCAAACGCCACGGAGACTTCCGTGCCACACTCACCCGGAGCCGTCTTGAAATTAATTATCCCCCGGTGTTGAAGCGGGCCTGCTCCAGAACTCCACGCAATAAATTTGCCCGGCTCTTCGTCAGTAATCTGCGCTTCAGAGGTAACTTGGAAGCCTGCCGATTCTCCAAACGTCAACCTCAACGTATCCCCCCCGGTTGATTCCATGGCGAGTCCGTGAAGAAATTGCGACCAGGCTTTGGAATCACGAACGAATTCATAGATATCTTCACGAGGCCGGCCAATCGTATAGCTAACCCTCACCTTGCCGCTGTAAGGTCTCACTGCGTCGGTAACGCCATAAGCGGCAATACAAGCGCCGCCCAAGGCAAGAGCCGCGCCGCCCCAAGTACGCCGTGTAATTCCATAAGCTGCAAGCGCGGTTCCGCCCAAAACTGAAGCTGCGGCGCTCATGTTGGCGGAATCTGAACGCCGCGAGAAATCGGCTCCTGGATAATCTTTTCGGCGTGTGGTAATTGTCATAGCTGCCTCTTTTCAACTTGTCGAGGTCGAATTTAGCAAGGTGGAGATCAAACCGCCGCCTCGTTATTTTTCCGCGCCGCGAATTCATCCAGCGCCGTGAGCAATGAAGGCGAGACCCAGGATGCGCTCTCTTTGCCTAATCTGCTCTCTTTCCCGATTCCGCCCACAGCCGGAAACGCGCGGTTCACGGCATCTAGCACGGAGGATGAAGCTCGCGGAAACAACTGGTGGAGCGTGATCGCAACCTTCGCCGGGAGTGAAACTATCAAAATGGAATCGCCGCGCCGGCAAGCGGACACGATTTGTCTGGCAGCGCGGTCGGCACTCATTGAGATTCCGGGCATCGAATCGCTTACGCTGAACCAGGCGTATTCGGCGCGATGCCTGCCTTTAAAAGTTGCGTTGCGCGGGCTACCAGTTCTCATCAGCCCCGGATAAACCGATGTGACATATATGTTGTCCTTCGCCACTTCCGTTCTGACTCCTTCCGAAAATCCCGCGAGCGCGAATTTCCCAGCACTGTACGGAAGCAGATGTGGCACACTGATTTTCCCGCCGATAGAAGATATGTTTACGATTCGGCCCTGCTTCCGTAGCCGCATTTCCGGCAATACCGCGAGAGTGGTATAGAGCGGCGCCCAAAAGTGCAAATTCAGAGAATCGCGGAAGTCATCGAGGGTCATGCTTTCCATGGGACCGACCGTGATCAGGCCGGCGTTGTTCACAAGAACGTCAATCGGTCCAAATTTCTTGCGAACAACTTCAAAAGCACCCTCCACTTGACCTTTGTCGGTCACATCACAGGAAATGGCAATTACATTTTCATGTTGGCCTCGATTGAGAATCAACCGGGCACGATCCAACGCATGTGGATCCCGCGCTATAATCGCTACCCTTGCACCCTGACCGACGCACTGGCGGGCGATCGCTAGTCCAAGTCCTCGTGATCCGCCGGTTATAACCACTGTCTTGCCCGAAAGTTTGTATCCGCCCGAACGCACTTTCTTCCACAACCGGATCGCAGTGACCAGTGAGACGCCCGAACCCACTAATACAGCCGCGGCGGCGGCCGCAGCCACAAGTCCAACCGTCTTAAGATTTGCTGGCATGATTTAATTAATAGCACTGTGAATTAACAACCCCGTGCTTTCGAGCGGGTTTGTCATGCGTAGCACTTTCGGTTATTGGCAATACGCCAGTTACGTCTTTAGTGGACGCACTAACTCTGTCGTCTCATCCTCAGGTTCCGGATCGTCAGGTCCAGGCTCATTTTTGGGGATGGGAAGGACGCCGGGTTCAGCGTCTCGGTTTCGCTCGCCAGCCATATTAAAGGGAGACATCTGCTTGACCCTCTTCTGGCAATCTATTCCGCAAGTGCGCAAGCGTATATCCCGCACACCATGTACGTTGTCTTTGGAAAATGCTGTATTAGAAACTGAAGGAACTTATGCCGGTACGGCTAATTTCTTCAGCCGCCGCGCAACCTTCTTGAAATCTTCGATCAATGCTTCCTTTTGTAAACGGCGCGCCTCTGGGTCGGGCGCTCGCAGGACGGAGGAAGGATGAACTGTGGCCATCACCAGAGGAGCCAGCGAAGATTTCACAAACTCACCACGTTGGCGGGTGACGCTGAAGTCTTTCCCTAGCAAGGCTTGCGCCGCTGTCGCCCCAAGACAGACGAGAATCTCTGGCTTCAAAGCGGCAATCTCACCATCAAGCCAGGGGCGGCAGGCGTTAATCTCAGAATAGCTTGGCTTTTTATGAATGCGGCGTTTGCCGCGAGTGTCGGGAACCCACTTAAAATGCTTCACGACATTGGTGACGTAGGCGTCTGACCGGTCAATGCCCGCCTCTGCCAGAACTTGATCCAACAATTTCCCCGCTGGGCCCACAAACGGACGCCCAGTAATATCTTCGTGGTCTCCAGGTTGCTCACCGACTAATAAAATCCTGGCTCGCGAGCTTCCTTCTCCGAATACAGTTTGGGTTCCCTTCTTCCACAGGTCACAAGCCCTGCAGTCAGCAGCCGCTTCGCGCAGGCTCGGGATGGAGGTATTCCGAAGGGTTGCTGCCACAGGCCATGAAATCGGTTTTTCCACTTCGCCTCCTACCGTATTAGGCGCATCGAATAAGATGGGCTCGCTGGTTAGAACTTTGTCTACCCGAGTAAATTTTTAAATCGTTACAGCTACAGTCATCACTGTATTGGATTCTTCAGTGTTTCTCTGTAATTTAGCTCTTCGAGCGTGGATTCCAGAGAAGTCCGGTTCGCCACTTTATGGTCGCTCAATGCGCGAATGAAAACTGCCGGGTTCGCCTGCATTCCTTCTCCGAAGGGCGCCTGTTTCAGTTCGATATAGTTTCGGTTTCGATGTCGGCAGGAGACATCTCCATCAGCATTCCGGAACATTCGGAGCGACGGCAATCCTCGCAATTTTGGCTTTGCGGGAAATGCGCAAGCACAATGATTCTGGTTATGGAGCCTGCGCAGGCGTTGAAACTGGTTCCGCTGGGAATGGAAGCACCGAGCGGACCCTCGGAAGCGGAAATACTGAATAGCAATTGCTGACCGGAGAACAACTTCATGGGCAAATAAACCATGTCCCAAAATGGTAAATGGACTAGAATGTTAAAACAGTGCTGATAACGCTGGTGAATAGGGGTTTCGGCTGCGGGGAGATGAATTATGGGAATTTTCAGAATTCTTATCGCTGACGACCACGAAGTCGTGCGCAGGGGCCTGATAGCCCTGTTGCAGGGCCAGACCGATTGGCAAGTGTGCGGCGAGGCTGCGGATGGGCGGGACGCCGTAGATAAGGCTCAGCAGCTCAAGCCTGACGTTATTATTCTGGATATAGGAATGCCGAGCCTAAACGGTCTGGAAGCCACTCGCCAGATTCTGAAGACCAATCCTCATGCCCGAGTGCTGATCCTTACATTGCACGATTCGGACCAGGTAGTACGGGATGTTCTGAATGCAGGCGCTCGCGGATTTCTGCTTAAATCAGACGCCGCACGTGACTTGGTTGCCGCGGTCGAAGCATTGCGCCGCGATAAGACTTACTTCACTTCCAAAGTGGCGGCAATGGTATTGGAAGGCTATCTTAAGGGCGGAACACAAGCTGCTTCAGCTGCCATTGGGAAAAATCGCCTGACTCCGCGGGAGCGGGAAATCGTGCAACTGCTCGCCGAAGGTAAGAGTACGAAGGAAGTCGCCGTATCGCTCGGTTTAAGCGTGAAAACTGCCGAAACACACCGTTCAAACATCATGCGGAAATTGCAACTCCATTCGGTGAGCGACCTGGTTCTCTACGCGGTCCGTAATAACATTGTCCACGTTGTGCAGGCGGGACTGGAATAGAGTTTTATCCACATCATCGCGGCGCATGTTATTAGTCGGCTGAATCCCGTCATTGTTGCGGTTTGGAGCCCCTTAATAATCCCCTGCGGCGTAATGTTGCTGATTACCTCGCATTACCACTCAGGCTCCTCTCGTTACCATTCAGGTTCCTTTCCGGGCATCCTGTGTTAAGAATCCCCGTCACACTTAATGCGCCGTTTCCTGCCGATTGATGCACTGTTGAGTAATAGCGAGTGCCGTCTTCGGTACAGCAACATATCGAAACCCATACAGACTGCACCGGATGGACCATCCGGCTAATAAACCCTAGTCTGCTTATGCGGGCGGGATTCTCCAAATCACCGACGCGATTAAGGTTCGAAAGGAGAACCAAGTGAGCAGCGAGCCAAGCGTAAGCAGTCGTTCTGAAACCGATCTGGATTTGGTGAAACGCGCCCAACAAGGTGATACCGACGCTTTCGCGTCCTTATTTTATACCCACAAAGCGCGAATTTATTCCGTCTGTTTGCGAATGACAAACAACACTGCGGAAGCCGAAGACCTGACCCAGGATGCATTTCTACAGGTTTTTCGTAAGCTCGAAACTTTTCGAGGAGATTCTGCTCTCTCAACGTGGCTTTATCGGATTGCGGTGAACACCGTTCTTATGCACTTCCGCAAAAAAGCCTTGAAGCAGGTTTCTTTAGACGAGCCCTACAGCCAGGATGCAAAGCAAGTGCGCCGTGAGTATGGGACTAAGGACGGGCGTCTATCTGGTTCCGTTGACCGAATTGCCTTAACTCGTGCAATCAAGGAATTGCCCGATGGTTATCGCACGATCTTTTTATTGCACGAAGTCGAAGGTTACGAGCATCAGGAAATCGCTCAACTTCTCGACTGCTCAGTGGGTAATTCGAAATCGCAGTTGCATAAAGCGAAGCTGCGCATTCGTGAGTTGCTTGGCCATGCGGGTGTTTCGAGGGAAATCAAGTCGTCTGAGACGGTTTCAACCAGGGGCAGGGATGTTGAACAAAACAGTCCGTTCGACAATTGGACCAAAGAGATCGCGCCAGATCTCTCTGTCCAACCTGCGGCCATGATACCAGCGATGACATCTCACTTAGTCGCAACAAATGCCTGACTGCCGTGTTGTAAGAGTGGTTGATGTGCCGCATATCGAAATTTAAGAGGGGGCGAAGTGAAAGTCGGGGCCATAGTCACAGTTCCAGGATCCGTTCAGCAAGAAAATGTACAGTCGGGAGGCCGTGCGCCTGCCCCGTATCTTTTTCAGGCATTTGGTGGACATCCCTTGGCCTGTTACGAAGTCCTCGGCGAGACATTATTGCAGCGCACTCTGAATGCGCTGAGCGATTCTGGAATCGAACAGCAAACTGTACTGACGGAGCAGCCTGCGTCGGAAAGGCTTTTTCCTTCCCGTGTTCCCTCTGCGGGCAGGTTTTTTTCCGCGTGGGAAGAGGCTGTGGGACAACATCTGGATCAGGGCGCTGAAATCCTGGCCTTCATTCGGTTGGGCGCATATTTGGAAATTGATTTTGCCGAACTCCTGGAGTTTCATCGCCAGGCCTCGGGGGTGCTTACGCAGGTGTACGACCATAAAAGCGCATTTGATCTGGCAATCGTGACCACGAGTCAACTTCGGGGCGACACTGGCTCATACCGCGGACGCCTGAGTTCTTTGATTCCATATCACAGACGTTATCAGTTTACGGGTTACGCGAATCGTCTTAGAGAACCGCAAGATCTCCGCCAGTTAGCCCATGACGGCTTATTTGGACGCAATTCTATTCGACCGTGTGGCGAAGAAGTCACTCCAGGAGTCTGGATTGGCGAAGGCGCTAGTATAGATTCCAGCGCATGCATTACTGGTCCAGCATACATTGGTGCGCGAAGCCGCGTAAGAGGCTCTTGCCTCATCAATGGAGTTACTACTATTGAACGCGATTGCGAAGTGGACTTTGGCACTACCGTGACCGACTCCAGCGTTCTGCCGGAAACCTATCTCGGTATTGGATTAAATTTTTCGCACTCAATTGTTGCCGCCAACGGGTTGTTTCATCTTGATCGAAATGTCGCGGTTGAAATTTCGGATCGGAACCTGGTGGCGAAGCGACGGTCAATTGGCACATTGAAGAAATCTATCGGGAGGAAAAGTTTTTTTGACTGGGGTGAGCCTCAACTAAATGGTGCGGATACGCATCTGTAGTACAGGAAGGCTTACCGTTTTTTGGACTGCGCCTCTTATGAAAGCTAATATGGAAAATTCTTCGGCATTGTTAATAAGATTGTCCGAACGTTTCAACCGTGAGGAAGCTCTATTGCTAAGCGGGGAATTGCGTCATAGCCTGGCATTGGATCGGCCTTGCATGATTGTTGATTTTTCAAACGTGAAGCAAATGGATACTGCCGGGTTGGACATGATTTTGGATATCATGGTGAAAGTCGCCAGACAGGACGGCGCGGTTCAGATCGGGAACGCTTCCGCCGAAGCTGCCACCATATTAGAGCTCACCGGGATGGATCGGGTTCTGAACATGTTCCCGCGAATTCCGGACGACACTGCTACGGTCCAACTAGTTCCGGGCCGTGCAAGGGCGGAAAAAGAGGAAGCGGAAGAGGAAGAGGAGCAAGCGCAAACCGAAGCGCCGCAACCAGTGGCTGCGTAAATCTGAGTTGAGTTCTGGTCCAAGGAGTTTGAATCGGTGAACCGGCTTGCGACAATACTATTTGCGAATGCACTAGCTCTCATATTGTTATGCGCACCTCCGATGATCTTAGCCCAGGAGCCAGCTGGAGCTCCTTCAGGGAGCCAATCTCCTGCGCAAACGGAGTCCGCCAATTTGCCCGACAGTCCGAGTACAGCACAAATCGCCAATCAAACGGGCTCAGCAGTTCCCTCCTCTCCCCCTGCTGAAGTGACGCAACAACCAGGCGGCGCGGCTGCGGCGCCGGCGGTCGAAGTTACCGGAAACGCGGTGTCGCGCCCTGCTGGCTCTGCAATTGCTCCTCCCAAACAACGCCAGGTGCGGTCGTTTTTAATCAAGATGGGACTTATTGCGGGCGCGGGTGTGGCGCTGGGTACGGTGGCGGCATTATCTTTAGCGAGCCCTGGACGTGTTCCCGGAAGCCACTAGTCCCACGGGGAGAGTCTTTGCGACTAACCACGAATGAAGAAACGACTCAGGTCGTCAAGCCCGGAGATTTCTGGAGAGATGGTTTGCTGATTAGCTTTTCCGGAATTGACGGGGCCGGCAAGAGTACGCAAATTGAAAAGCTTTGCGAATATCTCGCCGCCAATGGAATTCCGGTTATTCGCAGGGCATTTTGGGATGATGTCGTGGGCTTTCCGGGGTTGCGAGCCGGTTTCAGCCATAAATTTTTGCATAGCGATGGCAACGTCGGAACGCCTGAGAAGCCCGCGAACCGCAATGACAAAAACACCCAGAAATGGTATCTCACGATCGCGCGTTCGATTCTGTTCCTAACGGACGCGATTAATTTGAGAAGGATCATAGGACAGACCAGACGGAAGAACTCTGGAGCGATTGTGTTTGACCGCTATATCTATGATCAGTTGGCGACACTCCCACTCCATCGTGCCGTAGCCCGCGCATATGCCAGACTCCTCTTAAGGATCGCCCCGACACCCGATATCGCTTACTTGCTCGACGCCATCCCGGAGGCAGCCAGAGAGAGAAAGCCCGAATATCCTCTTGACTTCATGCACAGATACAGACGTTCGTACCTGCAATTGCGAGACATCGCGGGATTGACGCTAATCGGTGCGCTCGCGAAAGATGAGGTCTACTGCGCCGTAAGACGCAAGCTTGACGATTGCATCGGTTCTCGTACAGAGCCTTTGGATTTCCAAGCCGAAATTTCCCAGAAAGCGCTGCGCGTGGAATAGCGAGCCCAAAAATTGGCCCCCAGAATAACCCATTCCATTTTTATGCAACTTGTTGCACGGAGGGTACTTTAGAGGCGGTAAATCGTCATTTAAAACAACGCCTTTAACACTTTATTCATCGAAATAGCGCAAGGGGACTATTTTATGTCAGTGTCTGCGCGGCCGGTAAAACTCGGAGTTGTTATTCCGACATTGAACGAAGCTGGCAACATGCCTTCTTTGCTCAATCGGCTGAGCATCGCGCTCGATCCGACAAATATTGACTACGAGCTCATTGTCGTGGATGACGACAGCACTGATGGTACGTCCGATGTTGTTCGCGATATTGCGAAACTCGATCCGCGAGTTCGGGTTCTAGTGCGGAAGGGGCAGCGCGGTCTTGCAGGCGCCGTGATCCATGGATGGGCGAACACCGATGCTTCGCTGCTAGGAGTAATTGACGCCGACCTGCAACACCCACCGGAGGTCCTGCCTGAATTGCTGAATGCGGTGCTCAAAGATAAAGACATTGCCATTGCCAGCCGCTACGCCGCGACCGCGAAGGACAGCGTGCGCGACTGGAGCAAGGCCCGGCGCTTGATTTCCCGGGCCAGCACCCTGGCCACCGCCCCATTGCAGCGCAAGAACGTTCGCATAAAAGATCCGATGTCGGGATTTTTCGTGGTACGGCGTACCTGTATCGAAGGGATTAATCTCCAGCCGCAGGGTTTTAAAATCCTGCTTGAAATTCTGGTGAAGGGAAGAATTAAAAGTGCTGTCGAGGTCCCATTCCTTTTTGCCACGCGGCACTCGGGAAAAAGCAAGGCAGACTTTAAGGTGGCGCTTCATTACTTCACTCTTCTGGGGAAATTATCGCGTTATGCGATTTTCGGGTCGGGCCAGCGATGAAAATCTGCCTCATAACGGCATTTCCGCCAAGCCGCGAAGCTCTTAATGAATACGGCTTCCACATTGCCAGAGAGCTGCAGCAAACGCCCGGAATTGAATTAACTATTTTGGGAGACGATTTTTCTCCTTCACGGCCGGAGCTGGACGGTTTCTCCATCGTGCGTTGCTGGGCTTTCAACAGCCTGCAAAATCCTTCGCGTCTGTTGCGTGCCATCCGCGATCTTCAGCCAGACTTCGTGTGGTTTAATTTGGGATTCGCCAGCTTTGGCGGCAAGCCACTGCCTGCATTCGTGGGTATTGCCATTCCCGCGCTAACGCGACTGAAGGGCTTTCATACCCATGTCACCCTTCACCAACTCATGGAAACGGTGGACCTGAAAGACGCAGGCGTACGCTTCCCTCTTCTTTACAGGGCCGGTGGATTTCTGGCAACGCAAATGCTTTTGCTGGCCAATTCCGTTTCAGTAATGTTACCGGCTTATCGGGAGATTCTTCGGGATAAGTACGGCCGTGGTTCGGTATATGTGAGGAGGCATGGAATATTTTCGGCTCGCCCGGAATATCCTGATTTCTCACGGCGCGGCAACCCCGAGCACCGTATCCTCGCGTTTGGCAAGTGGGGCACATACAAACGGTTAGAAATAGTTGTCGAGGCTTTCGGCATCCTGGTCCGGAAGTTCCCCCAGGCTCAGCTCGTCATTGCGGGCGCTGACCATCCAAAGGCGCCAGGATACTTGAAGTCTATTGCGAATCAATGTTCAGGCGAACCCAGGATCAAGGTGATCGGCTATGTGGCCGAGGAAAATATTGCGGAACTGTTTCAAACCTCGAGTTTAGCGGTAATGCCCTACAGTTCATCAGCGGGATCAAGCGGCATCGCACACTTGGCATGCGCTTATGGTGTGCCCATTGTGGCGTCGGACATCCCGGATTTCCATCAACTGGCCGACGAAGAAGGTCTAGCGATTGACTTCGTCGCCCCAGGCGATCCTCAGGCGATTGCCCAGCATCTTCTCGATCTGCTTGAAAGTCCTGAACGCCAGATGGAAATGGGGCTACAGAATGTTTCCGCCGCCCTGCGCATGAGTATGCCGGAAATTATGCGCCAATATTTGCGGGGATTCCAACTGCAACAAGGACTTGGACAACTCGCAACGGCGTCAAAATTACGCCGTCTGCCTCGCTGGCTTCCTCTTCGAGATACCATGGTGCGGATGGCTGGGAAAAAAGCGTTTGCAAGGCCATCTTCACATTCCGTGAAGGCTATCCCTGGGGATGGAGCTTCGCTGACCGACCAAGCTCTAAGAGTAAACGGATCGCTCAATCCGGTGATTGCTGGGAAACAAGTCCACGGAAGTGGCGGTATTGCCGGATCTGAGCGTCCCCCGTTATAAACCCAACGGCGGAAATGCCGCTTCCACTTAGCTTTCGCGCGAAGCCTCTCTCAGTTAATTTTGTGGAGGCCGGGGAACGTTGGGGGGAATGGGACCGTTATCCACTGGCGCGTTGTCCACGGGAGGCCGGGGAACCAAAGCATGCGGAGCGGATGGAGCTTCTGCGGGTTGCGCTGGCGAAGCTGATACCGACGTATTATCCCTCCTGCGGAGTTCTATCGGGCCGCCTTGCCGGCGCCGCTCTGCCTGGCGAGCCTCCATGGCGGCTTGAGTGATCTGGTCA